>JBEGUW010000070.1:0-2683 GCA_041178665.1 Bacteroidota bacterium | reverse complement strand
TTCTTTCGAGGGCTTTTGCTACGAGTTCGTCTGTGGTTAGATTTTCGAATACGGTTTGGGCGTGATTTTTAATCGACGCAATGATTTCGATATTATTCATGCTATAAATGAAATAACTTTGAGTTTGCAAAGGTACTTATTGTAACGACGGATATCGCCCATTCAAAAGAATTCTTTGTAAATGAACTTACGCACAAGCAAAATGAATCAATTTCTGCAAAACAAAAAAATCAATTCATTGAATTACAAACAATTAATAAATTCAACTATGTCGAAAAGTGTTGTTTTGACACTTGTAAAATTGTGCATTATTTTCTACCCTAGCAGCCCGAGCCAAGCCCAATATCTAGTCACGCAACCCACCTTGAACAAGGTGATTTTTGCTGAAAGTATCGTTCACACTGGGGTTAATCTTTTATACAACGACCATTTAAATCAAGTTAGAACAGGGGGAAATACATGGAAAGTGGGACTGATCGACAATGCTGCAAGGACTTCCTACAATGGCAGAACTGCGCACATTTCGGATGGCATGGCACTGGGAACAGCACTGGCCGCAGGCATGGTCACTTTTGCATTGCCCAAAAATCAGCAAACACAGTATATTCAGCTTGCGGTTCAAAATGTATGGATTACGGCAAATATTACGCAAACGGTAAAAATGCTGGCACTCAGAAACCGCCCGTACACTCAAACACCAGGGTTTGTATCATCAAAAACCGACGACCATTTTAGTTTTTTCAGCGGACACAGTGCAATCACAGCAACCGCCGCAACTACCGCAATTCTGATGGCATTGAATCAACCGAACATGTCGACCTGGGGCAAAGCCGCCGCATATTCCGCTGGTGGACTCGCGCTAACCACTGCCATATTAAGAATCGAAGCAGGAAAACATTATCCTTCAGATGTTGTTACTGGTATATTGGTTGGCGTCGCCGTTGCCGTCATCAACACCAAACTTCATGAAGCCAATTGATTTTATCATACCCATCCTTTGTGCTATCCCTTTAATTGGATGCACTCAAGTACCTAAAAAATCTCATCAAACAAAAAATCCCTCTAACGAAATGACTCACGTAGAACCTCAAAATCTCGACTCTTGTGTAATTGCCGGTGGCTGTTTCTGGTGCATGGACGCCGTATATCGCCGAATGATAGGCATCGCAAATGTTGAATCCGGCTACTCCAACGGAACGGTAAAAAACCCAACCTATAAAGAAGTTTGCAACGGAAATACAGGCCACGCCGAAGTCGCTAAGATTTACTTCGATAAAACCGTAACGTCCTACCCCCAAATATTGGAAGTTTTTTGGCGCGTACACAATCCCACCACGCTGAACAGACAAGGCAATGATGTTGGAACCCAGTATCGCAGTGGCATTTATTACATGAACGAAGAACAAGAACGCATCGCGCGGGCCAGTAAAACAGCCGTGGAAGAGAGTGGCTTGTGGGCTGATGATGGCAAAGTAGTGACAGAAATTCTACCGTTGACCAATTACTGGCCCGCGGAAGACTACCACCAAGATTACTATGCCAACAACCCAGAAAATCAATACTGTGTTTATGTGGTGAGCGAAAAGGTGGAAAAATTCAAAAAGTACTTTGCCGAATTGCTAAAATCAGAGAAATAACATCTGTTAAATACACCGGGGCACATTAAACCGAGCGGTCCGGAAATCTACACGCCGAGAACTATTACCCTTTGGTTTTATACCCTTTGCCTTCCAAGTAAGACTTTACCTTGGCGTGAAAATCGCCCTGAATGATAATATCGCCGTCTTTGGCACTTCCCCCTACCCCACAATGCGATTTTAGGGCGCGCTCCAAGGCTTTCAAATCATCTGAACTGCCCACGAATTCCTTGATCACAACGCATGGCTTGCCATTTCTGACTTCGCGACGCACATACAATTTCTGTTGCGATGCACCCAAAGTTTCCGCCTCCGACGCATCGTCATCGTAGCTATAATTCGGATTGGTACTGTAGACAACCCCCGACTTATTTTTGTTCTTGTTGCTCATGGCCTGAGTTTATTATTGAATTTACGCTGCGATATTACTGTGCGATTTTAGGTATCTTTCCTTATGATCACACCCGCAACGGCTTGTGCCATTGGCATCACGACCATATCATTGACGTTTACGTGCGGCTTTCGCGTCACCACAAAACCAATAGCCTCCGCGATATCCTCTGCTACCAAATTTTCATAGCCCTTGTAAACCGTTTTCGCCCTATCCGCGTCGCCATCAAATCGTACAATACTAAACTCTGTTTCAACCGCACCGGGGTGAATGCCGGTCACCTTGACATCGTGCACCGCCAATTCCAAACGCATACTTTTGGTAATCGCATCTACCGCGAACTTTGTCCCGCAGTACACATTGCCGTTATCATAGACTTCCTTGCCCGCAATCGACCCAATATTGATGATATGTCCTTTTCTACGCGATATCATTCCGGGTGTCAAGGTCCTACTCACATATAACAAGCCTTTGATATTCGTGTCAATCATTTGGTCCCAATGGTCGGTATCGCCATCGTAAAACTTGGAAAGGCCTTTTGCCAAACCCGCGTTGTTCACCAATACATCAATGGCTTTCCAATCCTCAGGCAAAGCATCGTAAAACGCCTGCACATCCATCTTATTGCGGACATCCAATTCGGCCAAAAACACCC
>JBEGUW010000069.1:0-16852 GCA_041178665.1 Bacteroidota bacterium | reverse complement strand
TTGTTAACCATAATGCAAAGGTACATCGAAAAAACAGGGATAAAAAAGTGCTAGGTTTGTAGTAGAAATGGAAAACAGCAGACCTTTGATTTTGATCAGCAACGACGATGGCATTACGGCCCCTGGAATTGCGGCGTTGATAGATGTGGCCAAGCAGTTGGGCGATGTAATTGTGGTGGCACCCGATAAGCCTCAGAGCGCGATGGGACATGCGATTACGATTAATCAGCCGATTCGAATTACCGAAGTGGATATTCATGCTGGAGTGAAGGCCTATCAGTGTACTGGAACGCCGGTGGATTGTGTGAAAATTGCGATCGACAAGTTGCTGCCTCGCAAGCCCGATTTGATGGTTTCGGGGGTGAATCACGGGAGTAATTCTAGCATCAATGTGATTTATTCGGGGACGATGAGTGCCGCGGTGGAAGCGTCGATTGATGGGATGAAGGCGATTGGTTTTTCTCTTTGCGATTACAGTTGGAATGCCAATTTTGAGGTGGTGAAACCTTATATCAAGCAGTTGATGAGTTCGGTTTTGGCGAATGATTTGCCATATGGAACGCTGTTGAATGTCAATTTACCCGTGCCGGCGGATGGACAGATTAAGGGCATCAAAATTTGCAGGCAAGCCCAGGCGAAATGGAAGGAATCGTTTGATCAGCGGAAGGATCCATTTGGTCGGGATTATTACTGGATGACGGGCAATTTTGTGAATATGGATCACGGCCAGGACACCGATGAATGGGCGTTGAAGCACGATTATGTTTCGGTGGTTCCTACGATGTTTGACTTAACGGATCATCAGCGGATTGCGCAGTTGAATCAATGGGGCTTGGATGAATTTTCTGTTTAAGTTGTATTTTTGATTGGAACGATATGAAAGTTAACTGGTTACACATGTTTTTGGGTTTTGTTGCGGGAGCATCAATGCCATTGATTTTGGGGATGTTGATAGCGATGCCTCAGGGCGTTCAGCCGGAGACGTTTTTATGGGCGATTACGCACTTTGAATGGTATTATAACAGCATTTTTCAGTTTGGTGTTGCGGCGAATATTGGTGTATTCTTCTTGCTGATAAAAAAAGATTCATTGATTTACTTTAATCGTGGGTGGTTATTAGGTACCATTTTAATGACGATTTGGGCGGTGATGATCGAGTTGGCTCGGATATAAAAGAGTTGGCGTAAGCGTTTTTTGAAGGACAGGATGACGGTAGAATCGCGCAAAAAGAAGGTGTTTGTGTTGGCTGGTGAGGCCAGTGGCGATTTGCATGGGAGTCATGTTGTGCGGAAGTTGGTTTTGGGGAGTGAAGGGTTTGATGCTTGTGAGGTAGTTTGTTGGGGTGGGGACATGATGGCCGCCGCAGGCGGCCGATTGCTGAGTCATTACAAAGAGCGAGCGATCATGGGGCTGTGGGAAGTGATTCGGAATTTGAAGAAGATTTCGGGTTTTTTGGATCAGGCGAAGGTGGATATTTTGGCGGAAAAGCCGGATTTGTTGTTGCTGATCGACAATCCTGGGTTCAACTTGCGCATTGCGGAGTGGGCTAAAAGTCAAGGTATTGCAGTGCATTATTATATTGCGCCGAAGGCTTGGGCTTGGAATACGGGTCGGATCAAAACGATGCGACGGGTAATCGACAAACTATATGTGATTTTTCCGTTTGAGGTTTCCTTTTTTGCAAAATATCAGATGTCGGCGGAATACGTGGGCAATCCAATTTTGGAGGAGATTGATCGGAGTTTGCAGCGATTTCACGATCAAAAGTTTTGGGATGTAGATTTGACTAAGGAGTTGGTGGATGTTGAGAGGGTAGTTTTGTTGATGCCGGGTTCTCGAAAAAACGAGGTCAGATCGTTGTTGCCAAATTTTGTGGCTGCCGCGAGGAAATTTGATGCTCAGGCAATGTGTGTGGTTGCTGGAGCGCCGGGATTGGATGCTGCGTTTTATCAGGAAATATTGGCTGAGGCGGTATTGGGTGGAAGGCTTTCGCAGGGGGATGTTGATTCAGTTAAAGTGTATTTTGGAGCGACATATCATTTGTTGATGCAATTGGGCGATGGGGAATTGATTGGGCCGATAAAATCTCGATTGCAAAACAGGGGATTGGCTTTGGTGGCGAGTGGAACGGCTACGTTGGAAACGGCGTTGCTGGGTGTGCCTCAGTTGGTGGCTTATCGGGTGAATGAATTTACTTATTTTATGGCCAAAAGATTGGTGAATTTACGCTGGGTTTCTTTGGTTAATATTTTGCTTAACCGCGGTTTGTTGGAAGAGCATCTGCAAGACGTATCGCCAGAGGGATTGTCGATTGCGCTGACCCAGTTAAGCAACAATAAATCGAATATTAATGCGGGTTATCAAGAACTCCGAGATTTACTGGCGATGCCCAATGGCTCAAGTGCCAGCAACGGTGTTGTTCGGGGGATGGTCAAGTAGACGTATCTTTGCGTATCATGAAAAGGAAAATCATCTGGGGTAGTTTTATTGCGATTTTGGTTACTTTATTGGCTATCCAACGGGTTGAGGTAACGCCAAACAATAGCGGAATAGATTCTTTGGATGTGATGAAAGGATTTCCCACATCGCACCGTGTGAAAACGCTGCTGCAAACGGCTTGTTACGACTGTCATAGCAATACAACAACGTACCCTTGGTATGCGAAATATCAACCCGTGGGCATGTGGTTAGAAGATCATGTTGAGGATGGAAAAAAACATTTGAATTTTAACGAGTTTTTGGGGTATCGACCTTGGCGTCAATATCACAAAATGGAAGAGACGGTAGAAATGGTTGAGGAGGAAGAAATGCCAATGAATAGTTATACTTGGATGCACGAAGGTGCGCGCTTTGAAAAAGAAGATCGCCAGAGTTTGGTGTTGTGGGCCAAGGGTGTGATGGACAGTTTAACACACCTATATCCGAAGGATAGTTTGGTGAATCCGAGGTCAAAAAAGTAATTATTTCTGCTTATCTTTGCAGTCCAATTGGGGGATTAGCTCAGCTGGCTAGAGCGCTTGCATGGCATGCAAGAGGTCATCGGTTCGACTCCGATATTCTCCACCCAATAAAATCAAGGCCTCAGAGCAATCTGGGGCTTTGTTGTTTTTAGCCGGTTCAAACATGGTTCAAACAGTGCATCGAAATTTAAAAATCACCGATCAAAAGTAAATTGATGGTTGATTTTTCAGCGGCGACTGAAGGCGCATTTAAATGTGGCTGATTATTTAGAGTGGGGATTGGTATTTACTATTTAAACTCACTTCCTTCCTAACTAATTGGTATGTTTAATTTTAACCCCCCCCCCCCCCCGTTTACTCCTTTTTGTTTAGTATTCGGATTTTTCAATTGATTCATGATTTGAAACGATTCGTCTCGGCCCATTAGGTGTTCTATCTCAATTCGAACAACAAATTTATCTGAGCCTTCCATGCCTGCCGTGAAAGAGGTGCGGAAAATATTGGGATGGAGTTCGGAAAGTATCGACAAGCGATCGGATACCAATTTTAATCCGATGCCGATGCCTTTCGTGCTTTTTCTCCGTTGTTTGGGATAAATATTTTCTACTCTAATTTCTAGGATTTGGTTGCCTATTGAGTGAAGGAAAAGATCTATGGTTGTAAATTTTTCACTAGTCATTACGCCGTGTTTAATCGAATTTTCTATCAGTGGTTGTAAAATCATGGGTGGAATCTGCCATGATTTCATATTGAAATTCTTGGGTGTATGGATTTGAAATTTAAACTCAGTATCGTTCTCAAAACGAAGTCTTTCCATCTCAATGTAGTCCTTCAAAAAATTAATTTCGTCTTGTAAAGAAATTAATTCATTTTCGGAATTTTCAAGAAATGTTCTGTTCAATTTGGCCAATTTCGCAGTGACTTCAACGGCCTTTTTTTGTTGATTTCCAATGATGAGTGATTGAATTAAGCTCATGCAATTATAAATGAAATGGGGATTGAAACTGTTCTGTAGTGTTTTTAGCTGCAGTGATACAATTCTTCGGTTGAGTGACCCTTTCATTTTCGTCTGGGAATTAAAATAAACGAACAAAAGGACAAAGAAGAATAATACAATCAGCCAGAATGGAAGATCTTTATAAAAAATCAAATTGGACCAAACAAAGTTTGAGGTTGTGGTGGATTGCGAAGTAATAGTTAGTTTATACCTTCCCACGGCCATTTCATTAATCCAGCGATAACGGTTTCCGGTAAAAAACATGTTTTCAGTTGACGCATTGTCGATGTTGAGAATGCTAACTTCAAACAGTGATCGATTGATGTCAAAGTAATTGCCCCCCACTGTAATCAGTTGAAAATTCTTGTTCTGATAAATGTTGACAATCCCTTCTAATGGGTGTAGGTTGTTGTTGCTACTGCCATAATATGGTTGGAATTCCGAATGGGACTTTTTTAATTGGCTGACAAATTGAACGGCATCGCCTCTATCAATTGCGAATTGGTTTCCGTTTGTATACAGCCATAAGTTTGTGTTCCATTGACCCAGGTATTGTTGCTGAAGTAATTCGATTTGCTTGCCGTTGTGAAAAAATTTGACAGTGAAAATGTAATCTCCGGTGAAGAGATGAAATCCGATGTTGGATCCCGTAATTTTTAAAATTTTAATGTCAAGAAATGGGGAAGTTAGGTTGATGCTCCCAATATATTTCATCGAGAAATTATTGAAATTAATTTGATACAATTCTATGTCGTTTCCGTTTTGAACGAGCAATTGCTCACCAGAGACTTGAAACTGTAAGGTGTATTGATTGAAGGGCTTCTTGCAGTTGATTTCGTGGTATTTTTCTGATGAATCGATGACGGCAAAACCTTTTCCGATTTTGTGGAATATCAGGCGGTTATTTTGCGAAACCACGGCATCTGAAATTGCATCGATTTCAGTTTTACGCGGCAATTTGTCTTTCCCAGGCTTGAAAATGCAAATTTTATCGTAGGCTTCAAAGAAGTAAATGGTCTGTCCAATGGCCGTCATCCATTGGTATAGATGCGTTCTGATGCTCTGTGTTATTTGATTGTTTATTGGATCGTAAATCCACAAATAATCGGCGCCGCATAGGTACAATTTCTTATTGATTTCCAATACGCTCCGGATACGATCATTAATGTCATGGGATGTCCAATTTTGGTGGTTCGATTTGGCCTGAATTTCAACATTGTTATCGTTTATCCCTACCAAGAAATTTTCTGTCGCGAATTTCTTTTCAAAGCGCAATTCTGCTGTAATAAAGCCCTTGGGTTGGGTCAGTAATAAAACGCCTCGGTTTTCTGTACATAGCCAAAGGGCATCTTTGAAACGACTTGGGGTGATGGACCAAATTGGATTTTGGTGTGGTGGGGAATATGTATGAATTGCGGGGTTGTGAACATGTAAAAAACCATCTTCAAAGTCGTTTGTGTTAGTAACGGCACCAAACACGATTCCGTTGTGGACTCGGAAGTCCCAAAAGGCCCAAGATTCATTGTGCTTGCGCGGCATTTGGTACTTTTGAAAATGGTAGGCGCTATCCATTACCATGTAGTAGCTTTCGCTGCCTAAATACACTTTATTTTCGTGGACAAATGAAACCAAATTTGCAAAATCGTAAGTATTGATTTTTCTACCCATCTTTTGTAAAGAATGCGATAGGTCGGCCCAAGAAAAATCGGCTTGTTGTTCATAAATGATGCGTTCTGGATACGATAAAACGTGGAGTTTTTGATTGAAATAAAAAACATCCATCGGCATATTTCCGGGGAGCATCCATGATTTGGCATCGAATACATTAAAAATACCCGATTGGGTGATTCTCCAAATACCTGTTCTGGCAACGGCATACAAGGACTGGTTGATTTTTCTCAGTCTTCGTATTCTGGGTAATTCAGATTTTCCGTAATGATTTACCAAATTGCCTGTTGCAATCTCAAAAACATACAATCCATCGTTGTATGTCGCAACGTATATTAGCCCCTCTTCTTCATGCAAATCCCAGCACTGCTGTACGCCAATTTGTTTGGCTATCCTTTTGAGGTTGGGTTGGTTGTTTGGAAGGAATAATAATCCTGCATCTGTGGCAATGGCAACGGAGCCAGTTCCAAGTTCTATTAATTTACGGGTGCTTGAGGTGGGCAAGCCATCGCTCATTGAGATTTCGGCCAGCTGCTGATTGCTTTGGGCCGATGACAGCAATATTATTGATTGCCATAATAGGACTGCAAGAGTTTTCTTCCAGTCTTTGACAATGCGATTTGCTGTCCACTTCTTAAACATAAATAGTTGCTCTTATAGCTGGTAATTTGTTCTTGGGGCACCAGATACGAGCGGTGTACACGAACAAAATAACTTGGCAAAGATGGGGATAAAACTTTTAATGTTTTTGAGACCAAATGTTCTTTAATTGAAGTGACAATTTTAGAGTAGGCTCCGGCCGCTTCGATATACAAAATATCCTCAAAAGGCACCACGATACTTGCTCCGCTTTCACGCACAATGAGAGTGGGTTTGGCCGATTCTGATACCGGTGATAATCTCCGTTCTAGTTTTGTTAAAATGGCTGTAAAATCTACTTCAGAAATCGGTTTTAATAGGTAGTCTACCACTTCTATTTTGATGGCTTGCATCGCATATTGAGGGTAGGCGGAAACCACAACGGTTAATGTACTCTCTGTGATATAATCGCGAAGTTGTAGGCCGATTTCGCCTTTCAACTCGATGTCTAAAAATACAACATGGACATCATTGACTTGAACTAGGTTTCTGGCTTCTTTGAGTGAGGAAGCGGTGATGACCTTGCCAAAAATATGACTTGCATATTCGTGAATGTAGTAGGAAACCATGTCACGCCCGGACTTCTCGTCATCTAATAATAAAGCGCAGTATTTACCTGTAAGTTCCTTCACCACGCTAAATTAATTCTGGATATTCAGAAACCCTCTATGATAGTGATTTTCTTGATAAGTTTTTAATGAGGGGATGATTTCTTTGGTGTAGTCACACTTGAGTTTGTAGTAATTATCTTTGCCTCATGAACCGTGAAATGATTCAATGGACCTGCGGAAATGTGCGGATTGAGGTAAGTACCTTAGGTGCGGAGTTACAATCTGTTTGTGTGGGTGATGGCAAGAATTTTTTATGGGACAAGGAGGATCAATTTTGGAATCGTGTGGCGCCCAATTTATTTCCGATTGTAGGTCGTTTAAAAGACGATAAATATTGTTTTTTGGGTCAGGATTTTCTCATGAAACAGCATGGATTTGCTCGTGATTTTACTTTTTTCGTGGTGGAGAATGATAGCCAAGCATTGCGGTTCAGGTTGGTTTGGGATGAGGCTACTTTTAGGGCGTATCCTTTTCAATTTCAATACGATGTGATTTATTCTGCGCAAGGCGATTTACTGTGGGTGGATTATGAAATCAGCAATTTGGGTGACGGTCCGATGTTGTATTCTGTGGGCGGTCATCCTGGTTTTGCTATTCACGGTGCTTTGGAGAATTATGAATTGAGATTTGAGGAAAAATTTGCGGCGGATCGATGGATGATTGATGGGGCGTACTATAGCGGAGCTACGGAGAGGTTGGAAGTGGATGGAACTTTACTGTTGAGAGATGATTTGTTCGCAAAGGACGCGATTGTTTTTAGGCAACCTCCGTTCAGCCGGGTGAGTTTGTGCGAGAAGGGGGGTGACAAATTGTTAGATTTTGTATGTCCGGAATGGGATGCTGTTGGATTTTGGACCAAACCGGGTGCTCCATTTTTTTGCATCGAACCTTGGTGGGGTTGGGCTGATAGTTGGGCCGATAATGGCAATCTAACAGATAAGCCGGGGTTGCATTCGTTGATGCCCGGGGCGGTAGGGTCACACCGTTACGGATTTGGTTTTATGGATTGATTTTGCGGATGATTTTGGTATTAGGGATTGATTTTCCGAACGATTTTGCCGTTTTCAGAGATGGGAATTTCTGAAATTAACAGAATTTTCTTGGGTTGATGCAGTTTTGGGAGTTGGGCGAGGGTTTCTTTGATGCGCGTCATGTCCTCAATGGCATGGGAAGTGAATAGGGTGAGTTCTTCGCCTAGTATTGGATGGGGTTGACCGGCGATATAGAAGGAAAGTAATGGCCAATTGAGTAGCGACGATATTTCTTTTTCTAGTGGTTCGATGGGGATTTTTACACCGCCCGAATTCACAACTAGGTTGGTTCTTTCTAGCCAAACAAAAGTGGTATCTGAAGTCTGATGTATTTTGTCGTGGAGTGTGATCCTGTGGCCGCCGGTTGCGGGGTTTGAGATTTGAATTTCCCCGGATTCATTGGTGTTGAGGGATGAGCCGGCCGTGAGGGTATATTCGGTTGTGTTGTGATTTAGTATACGGCCGGCAAAATGGGAAGCGGTTTCTGTGGAGCCAAAAGTATGAATCCACCTCGTATTTGGAAATTCTTCCAATATCTGTTGCTCCAACTGTGAATCCATTGCCTGTCCGCCAATCAAAACGGTGTGCATTTGATTTAAGATTTCTCGGCCGGTTTGTGATTTTATTGTCAGTTGAAGCTGCATCGGAGTGATGCTTAAAACTGTGGGCTTGTATCGATTCCAAAGTTCCGTTTTGTAGGGAAATACTTCCCCGTCTAGTATGAGTGCGAGTTCAAGGTGATTTAGACTTTGATGGCTTTTTGATCCTTGTGCATCGAAAAACGGATTCCCACTGGCCGGGCCAATCCATATTGGTGCATTCCAAACAGCGCTTCGGATGAGTTGCATAAATCCACCGGCTTTATTCAGGGGTAATATGCACAACTGGATGGGGGCAAGCGGGGTATTTTCCTCCGTCTGGTCTGAACTTGTAAACCACATGTTAAGGGTGCTTTCTGCGCTCCATTGGAGGGCCTCCCGAGTGTGTTCTATAACTGAGGGATCGCCCGTGCTGCCACTCGTGGTTAGTGTAAAATGGGTGTCGCCAAGCTCCCAACGACGTAGAATGTCGATCGCTTGATCTATAGTCTTCTGTAATTCCATGAAGCTGCCTACTTTTTAATAATGTCTTCCGAATCAGATGGGTAGAAATGCGATCACATCCAACCTTCTTCTTTCAAGAACATCTGGAGCACTTCAAAGAAACGATTGATGTCCTTTTTGTTGTTGTAATAGTGGGTAGAAACGCGAACACAATGGATATTATTTTCCGCTACATATCGCAATATTACATTGTTTTTTCTGGCGAAATCACAAAAGCGTTGAGAGGCTTGTGGGGTAGAGGTTCCGGGTACCAAGGACTGGGAAATTGCTGTGATTGCCGTTGGCGTTCCTTCTTTCGGTACCTGCGCATTTGATGATGCAATTTTGCTAGGATGTTCGTGAATTCTGAATCCCACTTGTGCACCCCTTGATGCATCTTCAGAGGGAGTTAATACCTCAATGACAGGGAATTTCAAGCTAGGATTGTCGTTGATTTCCATCAGACCATTCATCACCTCTTTGCTCAGATATTTCACTCGTTTTTCTATCAACGCCGGTCCGATTTTCTGGTAGAATTGCATCGCGGCTTTGGCGCCATCGTACATCGGTCCAGGGAAAGTTCCGTAGCTGTATCGTGCTGTTTTATTCACCAATTCCCCCATGCTTGGAGGTGTAGTGCTCATGTCGAATTTGTCCACGCTGTAAGCCGCCACATGATGGATTACCGAGCGCGACAATATTTCTTCCGAGGCGTAGAAAAAACCCGTGCCAATGGGACCTAATAACCACTTGTGGAAGCATCCGCTATAATAATCGCAGCCCATTTCCTTCAGGTTCATTTGCAACATTCCCAGTGGGTGAGCCCCATCGATGGCGCTGATAATTCCATTGGCTTTGGCCCATGCACAAATCTCATTTACCGGCAGTACTTGTCCGATTGTACAAGGAATATGAGGCACCGCAATCACCTTCGTATTTTTGGTTTTTACCGACTTTATGTTGTTCAATGTTTCATCAGCCGTTGCGCCCAAAGCTGCTAATTTTAAAACGATGCCTTCCGTTTTGGCACGATACAACCAAGCGGCACATCCACCCACGTGTTCGTGCAATGTGATAATTACTTCGTCGCCCTTCTTTAGGCTGATGGCTCTGCAGGCTAAATTCACGCCTTCGCTCACGTTTTTTGTGATCGCCAATTCGCTGCCTTTACATCCCAAAATCTGACCGAGATTCTCTTCGAAACTGCCATCGTGCATGGGGTAAGCGCCATTTTCAGCGATGTGATGAAAACTTTTATTGAGTGCTTCCAAAACCGGATAAGGCGTGATGCCCATCGTACCATTGTTCAGGAATGTTAAATCGGATTTCAGTGGAAATAGCGTTCTAATAAAATCCCAATACGGGCCATCATGTTCGGGATGATTTATATCGCCCTCTGGCGAAATCGGAAAAGGTTTTTCGGGGTCGAATTTGTAGTCCGATATTTTCGTTTTGGCACCAGAAATATTCTCGCCGTTAAAGGCCGATTTTCCTATGAGTCCGCCAACTGTTAGGCCAGCGCCGAGGGTTAAAAAATGCTTTCGTTCCATGGTATTCGTAACTCTAAATTGCAGAGATACAAAAATTATCGGTGAAACCGCTGTAAATCGTTCCTATTTTTGCATCAGATTCTCAACAAAATTTAGAAATAAAAATGAAGGTATTAGGAATCATGAGTGGGACCAGCATGGATGGTGTTGATTTGGCCCTTTGTGATGTCGAAAAGACATCTAACGGCTGGCAATCGCAAATAATTCAAGGGGTTACAGTGCCCTACAATGAATCTTGGCGCGTTCGTTTGAGTCAGCTCCGCTACCAGAATGCCGAAGTATATGCCAAAACCGATGTTTTTTATGGTCGATATTTGGGTGAGTTGGCAGCTGCTTTTTTCAATGAAACAGGTCAAACTGCCGATTTAATTGCATCGCACGGACATACAATTTTCCATACGCCCAAAAGTTGGATAACGGCTCAAATTGGCGATGGTGCCACATTAAATGCTTTTGCGAAGGTTCCTGTAGTTTCCAATTTTCGTCGGGCCGACGTAGGTTTGGGCGGTCAGGGTGCACCCTTGGTTGGCATGGGTGATCAAGCTTTATTTGGCGAGTATAATTTTTGTTTGAACTTGGGCGGATTTTGTAACATTTCTGCATCGCATCAAGGGAAGCGCATTGCGTTTGATATCGCACCTTGTAACATCGTATTGAATCGTTTGGCCAGGGAGAGGGATTTGGAGTACGACGAAGATGGGGCGCTGGCTGAGGCGGGAGTGATCGACTATACTTTATTGAATGCGTTGAATGAAATAGAGTTTTACGGAATGGGATATCCCAAGAGTTTGGGTAGGGAGTGGATCAACAAGAATTTTTGGCATATTGTTCGTGAGTTTGATGATTTGAGTGTGGAAGACCGGATGAAGACTTTGGTGATGCATATTGCGGTTCAGGTGAGGAGGGCGGTGGAGTCCATCGCGGAAAAGCCTTTGCAAGATTGCTCGATATTGGTTACCGGAGGTGGCGCTTTTAACGCTTGTTTGGTAGATCATCTGCGTTCGGAAATGGACTGTAATGTGGTTGTGCCCGATGCCAACATGGTAAACTATAAGGAAGCGATGATTTTTGCTTTGCTTGGTGCGATGCGTGTCCACAATGTTTGCAATACTTTAAGCAGCGCTACGGGAGCATCAATGGATTGGGTTGCGGGATCGTTGGATGGCGATTTTGGTGGCTTGTTGAATGAGATTAATGGAAATGGAAATTTTGGGACTGATAATTAATTGAATGAGATCGTGAAACTTGAAAAACTGATAGGAAAATTTGAAGGCAAACAACCTGAGATTGTATTTGCTTGGAAGGACAGTGAAACCGAAGCGGAAGGTTGGGTTGTAATTAATTCTTTGCGTGGCGGTGCTGCCGGTGGTGGAACGCGGATGCGCAAGGGACTTGATCAGCGCGAAGTAGAGAGCTTGGCAAAGACTATGGAAGTGAAATTTACCATCGCCGGTCCGCCAATTGGTGGTGCCAAGAGCGGTATCAATTTTGATCCAGCAGATCCTCGCAAAAAAGGGGTGTTGGAGCGTTGGTATAAGGCTGTGCGTCCGTTGTTGAAGAACTATTATGGAACTGGGGGCGATCTAAACGTGGATGAGATTCACGAGGTGATTCCGATGACGGCCAATTTGGGCATTTTGCATCCTCAGGAAGGGGTTGTGAATGGGCATTTGACATCGTACAGTGCGGAAGAGAAGTTGAAAGCGATTTCGCGTTTGCAGACGGGGGTTTTGTTGCCGATTACCGATGAGCGTTTGACGCCTGATTTGAGTAAGAATTATACCATTGCCGATATGATTACGGGTTGGGGTGTGGCTGAGGCTGTGCGACATTACTACGAGGTTTATGGCGGATTTATGGATGGCAAATTGGCGATCATTCAGGGATGGGGCAATGTGGCTGCGGCTGCGGCTTTCTATCTGACGAAATATGGGGTTCGCATTGGTGGAATTATTGACCGTGTAGGTGGTATTATCGAACCAAAGGGTTTGGGTCACGACGAGATTGTGGAGTTGTTTAATAACCGAAATGGAAATGCTTTGAATGCACCGAATATGTTATCGTTTGAAGAAGTAAACGAGAGGATTTGGGATATGCCGGCTGAGATTTTTATTCCTGGCGCGGCATCGCGTTTGGTAACCGAGGACCAGGTTTTACGTATGGGTAGAGCGGGCATCGAAGTGGTGAGTTGTGGTGCGAATGTGCCTTTTGCCGATAAGGAGATCTTTATGGGACCGATCAGCACGTTGGCGGATTCTCAGTTTGCGGTGATTCCTGATTTTATGGCAAACTGCGGTATGGCGAGGGTGTTTGGTTATTTGATGAAAAAGGACGCGGAAGTGACGGATGTCGCCATTTTCAAGGATGTGAGTGCGATCATCAAATCGAGTGTGATGCGTTTGCATCAGTTTAACCCCAAGAGTACGGGCATGAGCGCAAAGGCTTTGGAAATGAGCTTGACCGATTTGGTATAATTTGCTTCGCCATCGTCCAGAGAAAAAACAAAGACTGCTTTTAGACATTTATCGAACAGAAACCATGAAAAACATTGAAACTCGCTTTTGCGAATACGTAAAGATCGACACACAGAGCGATCCGAATAGTCCAACCCAACCGAGTACTGAAAAGCAGAAGGATCTTTCGCGCGTTTTGGTGGCGGAATTGTTGGAGATGGGTTTAGTCGATGCTCATTTGGATGAGTACGGATATGTGTATGCGACGTTGCCATCGAATGTGGGCCATGAAGTACCGGTATTATGTTTTTGTGCTCACGTGGATACTTCGCCGGATTGCACTGGGGAAGGGGTTAAGCCATTGGTTCACAGGAATTATCAGGGACAGGATTTGGTGTTGCCCGACGATACATCGCAGGTGATATCGCCCAAGGATCATCCGTATTTATTGGAGCGAATTGGGGATGATATTGTTACGGCGAGCGGAACGACATTGTTGGGTGCTGACGATAAGGCGGGTGTGGCGGTGATAATGGATTTTGTGCAGCACATGTTGTTGAATCCGGAGTTGCCTCATGGGGCCATCAAGATTTTGTTTACTCCTGATGAGGAAATCGGTAGAGGCGTTGACAAAGTGAACATCGAAAAATTGGGTGCAACGATTGGATATACATTAGATGCGGGTGAAAGGGGTTGTTATGAAGATGAGACGTTTAGCGCTGATGGGGCGAAGGTTCATTTTTACGGTGTGAGTGCGCATCCTGGTTATGCAAAGGATAAATTGGTGAACGCGTTAAAGATTGCGGCTGATTTTATGTCGGCTCTGCCGAAGGGTGAATGGAGTCCGGAGACTACTGAAGATACACAAGGTTTTGTGCATCCCGTTACGATGGGGGGTGTTGCGGAGCACGCATGGGTTCAGTTTATTGTTAGGGATTTCAAAACGGCCAATTTATTGGTTCACGAAGGTCGTTTGGAAGGGATAATGAACGATGTTGTTTCACGTTTTCCGGGGGCAACTGCCAAAATGGAGGTGACGGAGCAATATCGGAACATGAAAGAGGTGGTGGATTTGGATCCTAGAATTTCCTCGTTGGCGATTCAAGCGATTGAGAAGGCTGGAATTCCATGTCAGTTAACACGAGCGCGGGGTGGAACAGATGGAAGTCGCTTGAGCTTCATGGGTTTACCTTGTCCGAACATTTTCACTGGCGAAATGGCATTTCATGGTAAGCATGAATACGTGAGTGTTCAGGACATGCAGAAGAGCAGCGAGGTGTTGATACACTTGGCGGGATTGTGGGCCGAATAAGCCAACAATATTGTCATAAAAATGTAAAATTAACACTTCTCGCGGTGTGATAGAATTTTGGCGTTTTTGCTGAAGTTGATTGGTGTTGGATTGTGGGCGTTGTAATGGGTAATAGTAATTTGTCGTTTATATTCAAAAAAACGATTAAAAATTATTGCAAAAAATAACTACACTAAAAAAATTGGTAGTTATCAAAAATTGGGGTGATTAAAAAATAATTGCACTTCCTTTTCGTTCCGCATTTTTGTTGTGCGTCCGTGTTACCATTGGGTTAACATTGGATGGTTTCGGTGCATTAACTTGCGCATTCATCGCAAGATATCGATAGGGGTAATTTGCATAAGAATGACAAAAACGAAACAAAATAATATGAATTTTAAATTTACAAAATCGAAATTGATTGCATTGATTTTGGGTCTCACAGGCTGGGTTGGACAGTCGGAGGCACAAATTTGTGGCGCAACCAACAGTTTGGGATGCGCAGGGGATTATCTTTCTGCGATTTCATTCAAAAACTCAGGAGGAACCTCGTTTGCGGTTTCTGGTATGAACTGCGCCAACACGGGTAGTTCAAACAAGTTGATGACCAATGGTGCTGTGATGGATATCACTCCAGGGGAGGATATCAGAATGACCATTGAAAACACTTGTTCATTTTCTGAGTACGTAGGTGTTTGGATTGACTTAGATGGCGACAACCAATTTTCTGCTGCGGAGTGTATTGCGAAAGCGAATTCGCAATTTGGATTGATTCCTGTGAATACCACAAGAACAGCCACATTGACGATTCCTTGTGCTGGAGTAAAAGCCGGTAAGGCCATCATACGGGTACGTTGTATGTACAGTACATTTACGCCATCGCAAGGCTGTGGAACCCAATCGAACTATGGAAACATCCTAGATTTCGAAGTAAATGTAAAGGCGGTGAATCCTCCTTTGGCGGATTTTACGGTACCATCGGGACCGAACTTCACCAAAACACCAATTACTTTCAACAGTACTGCTACCAATTCGGCATACAACCAAACATGGACATTCCAATCTGGAACTACGGTTGTAGGGTCTGGTGCGAAGGGCAAAGCGTCTTGGACGAACATTGGATATTACAACGTGAAATTGAAACAGCAGTTCTGCGGAATGGCTGATTCCATCATTAAATCGGTAAAAATTGAAAAGCCTACGGCGGCTCCTGTTGCGGATTTTATTGCAGCGAGCAACCAGGTGGAAGTATTCTACCAAGGTCAATTGTTTGATTTGAGTACCAACGGTGCTTATAAATGGAGTTGGACGGCGACATCGCCTTCTGGAGCCATCGTTTATACAAGTACGGCCCAGAACCCAATTTTCTCATTTGATGAAGAAGGTAAATGGGAGATTTGTTTGACATCAGAGAACGACATCGGGCCATCTACCAAAAACTGCAAGAGCAAATACATCGAAGTGGTACCTCCCGGGGAGTTTTATATGGGTCCAAGCAAAATCGCCTCAAACCAAGGTGGTATACTTTACGATAACGGTGGTAAAACCGGTAATTATGGTAACAACCGTAAAACGAGCATCGATTATTTCCAAATCTTCCCATGCGGAGCGAAAGAAATTCGTTTCAAATTCAAACAATTGAAGTTGGCTTTGGGCGATGGTGGAGATCGTTTGCGCATTTATGATGGTCAAGACGCTGCGGGTAAAGAAATTACACCTGCAGGTGGATTGACAGGCGTGAACCAGAATTTGTTTGTGGGTTCTACATTTAAGGCCTTCAGTGGTTCTATGTATATCACATTTGAATCGAATGGTGCAAACAACGACAGTGGATTTATCGCAACATGGGATTCAGAATTGTTGCCTGTTGCCAATCCAAAATCTGGCTATACAGTTGATTACACCCAGGTGGGTAATGGTACCATGATTGATTTCGTGGGCGATGTAAAAGATGCTCAAGGTCAGGTTGACTACGATTGGATGATCGATGGCAACAGTGGATATGGAGCAAAAGCCAAAGTGTTTACTACGGCATTTTATACAGATGGTACTTATGAAGTGTGTTTGATTGCAGGAATCTGTAATGGTGTAGATACATTCTGCAGAAACATTACTGTGACTACGCCAACGGCTCCAGGAAACGTTGAATTTGTGGCCAGCAACTTGCGTCCAAAAGTGGGCGAGACCATTAACATTACCACCAATTCTGATTATGCATCAAATTATGAGTGGAGCATTTATCCTGCTACATATTCTTATGTGGGTGGAACCACGCTCAATAGCAGAAACCCCAAATTGGTATTCAACGCGGGTGGTGCTTATACATTCACTTTGCGTGCTTGGAACTCAGCGGGTACGAGAGCTGCTACCGAGAAGAAGGTAATTAAAACCAAATATGTGATTGCGGTGAAATACTGTACCCCTGTTACAGATATGTTATCGTCCGACGTAGCTATTTCAAAGGTAGAATTGTTCCAAGACAGTGTGAGCTTGTTGGAAAACCCATCTACTGTGGGTGATGTGTCGTACTCGGATTTCACGGACCAATTCAATACGCCATTGAGCTATGG
>JBEGUW010000068.1:0-13042 GCA_041178665.1 Bacteroidota bacterium | reverse complement strand
TAGCAAAAGAAAGGTCAAGGATACGAGGGGCGGTTTGGAAAGCGCATTAGGGCAAAATCACAAACCCCGAGGGATTCACACCGGTGCTGTGCTTAGTTTTTTGCGTTGGATTTAGCAGGGGATATCGCATCACTTCGCCGTTGCTCACGAAGTCTTTTGCATCTGCGAGATAGAAAACCTGGTTTTGGAGGTTGAAATAATAGCCGTAGAGTTGATTCAGGGATGGGTTAAACAGTGTGGACAGATCCGCTTGAGTCGTTGCGGTAATTGGGAAAGTGAGAATTTTGTTCTGCGAGGAAACGTACATTGAATTTCCATCGGCGGAGGGATAGATATTCCCGAGAGCGGCATTGGTTGTCCAGCGCGCCTTCGGCGCGCTGGCTGAGGCCCCAAAGGCGGCTAAGCCGCCTTTGGAGCCCACCGAACTCACCACCCACAACTGATTCTTGACATCCACCGCCAAATACAATGCACCCGAATCCACATCCATCGAACGCTTATACACCCCACTCAAATAATCATACACCAACACCTTGCTCGAATAGCAAGCCACCGCAACCTCATCACCCCATCTCACCATCTGCTCCGTCCACCCCGGCACCACAATCTCCCGCTTCAAATGCAAATCCATCGTATCCAAAACCGAAATTCTGTTCGCATACAAATCACTCACCCACAAATCACCCCCCACCATCATCAAACATCGTGGCGATTTCAACTTGGCGTTCATCTTCTTCTGCTTAAACGTATATGGATCCAATCCCAACACCTTCCCACTGTTATTAATGCTCAAAAACAAATTGTTTCCCGCAACCAAACCCGATTGCAACACATCCCCAATGGGCTTATTATTGGCCTTCTCGTATACGTTACTTAGCAGTTGCGACATCCCAGTATCCGTTTGTATCAAATCCAAACGAGCATTCGCCCACATAAAATTGCCCTCACACAATACCGCAACCCGCTCCCCACTTTTGGGAAGATCCTTCTTGTCTGGAACAATAATTTCGTCGGTGCAGCCTGCAAAAGCCAACACCAAAAAACATGCAAAATGGACGAATCTCAATCTCATCGTTTTACGATCACACTCGACTCCGCGCCGTTAACGGTTGAGGCAGAAATCGTGTAGACACCCTCAGCCCATGCCTTGATATTGATTTGGTGTATCATTCCACCGCAATTCTTCGTTTGATAAACCAATTCACCTATCGCATTATGAACCTGCAAATCCAACATCGCACCCTTCGTTTCAATCGAAACAACATCATACGCTGGGTTGGGATAAACCTTCGCAGTAATTCTATTTACCGCATTTACACCAAGCCAACGCGCCGCAATCAACTCGTCGATAGCGAAAAACCCTGGTGTATTCATTCCAAACTGACCATTATCTGAACTCATCAACTCAAAAACAAAGCTGTCGCGCGGACCCACTTCATTTTGAGGCATCGACAAATCAACGGTTGTCCAACTATCTAAAATATAATCTTTTGCATTATCCGCAAAACGAAAATCCGCCAAAACCACTCGCTTGCTAAACAAAAACTGACCCTTGTGAAATGCAGAGATTTTCAAAACAAAACTATCCGCATCGTTCCCCGAAACGCCACCAAACTTCTTGGCAAACGCATCGCCCGATTTCATGCTATTGTAGGCAAAAGTGGTATTAGCAATTTTAAATCCCAAAATTCCACTGCTAGGACCCGCCTCAGAAACAAAAAAGGAACCGTTCATCCCAATCGCATAAGCCTTGCCATCGTATTTGCCAGCCATATTTTTCTCAGAACCATAACTCGGCTTGGCGCAATACAAGTGTTTTGCAAAATCCGATGCTCCACCCGAACCATCCAACTTCCTAGAAACCGCCCATCCCGCAGCCCAATAGCCACCGAATGAAGTATCCCACAAAACAGGCATGTGAGAAGCAAATGGGCCTTTGGGGTGCAATAAAATATCGCGTTCTCCACGACTTCCGTTCAAGACAGTTCCAGAATCCATAGGCATCGTTTCGAAACCCTCTGTAATAAACTGACCGCTAACGGCCGAGGCACCCATAAGGGCAAAGAATAGCGACAAAGCGCGCATTTTGATACAATTTCTCATATTTATTTTGTTTGATTTGATTTGATAAGTAAGGTCATTCTGATAGCGCGTCCAGGCATCGGCCTACCTGGCATATTCACATACTCTTGGTTTAACACATTCAGCACCTCCAACTTGCACTGCATCCCCAACCCCATTGGCAGCGTGACCTTTCTCAACCCAAATTGTAGATTGACAAGAGCGAAAGGATTTAATGATTGTCGATTATCCGTCTGAATAAATCTACGTCCCGTATAATCAACCCCAATTCCCGATTCAAAGCCCAGATTCTCATATCCTAAATACACATTCCCATTCCAGTCAGGAACAAAAATCTGCTGATAAGCCAAGGCCTCAGGCGTCTGCTTCACCCGACTACTAACTCGGTCTACATTCGATTTAAACACTAAAGCTTCTTTGTGTTCAATTTGATATTTCAGCAAAGCACTAACCTGACATCCCGCATACTTTCCGCCACCCGACAAATTCGTCGCAAACCAATACGTACCTTTTGGCACCCACAAAATGGGCTGATCCACCGTGCGATAATAAACGGTTATTTCAGACTGGCCAGACCACGGGCTCGAAGAACGATGCCATCGACCCGCACCATTCGTCAACGACTTAAACAAATATCCAACCTCCGCTCCCATGCCTTTTTCTGGCTTTAACCCCTGCGCCGTAGCGCCAGTTACCCAAAACAAATCATTCAACGTTGGGCGTCGGAAACTACTGTGCACATTGGCTTTGATCGAACCTTGTTTTGATGCTTGATATACTAACGACAAGCCCATGGTAGGCACTTTTTCATGCCATTCATAACGACCATTAAAACCATATGACGCTTTTCCTTTGGCAGCACTCAGGCCCACCAACGTAGCTGGAAGAACTCGCGTAGACCAACCCAAATAATACTCCGAATGAGCCTGCTGATATTGTATGTCATTCCCCAAAAAGGCTTTCCAAATTCCCCAAATCCGATAAAACTCACTTTGAAAATGTACCGTCTTCCCTATACTCAAACTGCCTTTGCTATCGCTAGGCGATGAAAAATAATTGATTTGATCCTTCACATACCCCAGTCGATGCGTAGCCGAAAACCCTCGATTTGGCTGATAAATATACTCCAAAACTGATCGCATGTTATTGTCGTCCTGTCTACCCAACGCCTGAAACGAACCCAATGCCAAACCCAACTGACGTTGCATTGTTGCAAATTCCGACACCGCCTTTAAATAATGTGAACCTTTATTATATGCTAGCACCGAACGAAACATCGACTGCTCACGTTGGGCATTTTCCATCAATCGAGCGGGCAAATCCAATCCCAAATCCGAGAAATGAAATGTGTTGTTCGACATAAATCGCATCGCCGAAACCTGAACCATTAAATTACGATTGTTTACGGAAACATCGGCAGCAACATTGCGCTCGCCAAAACTCCCTATGGTACTGAGCAACTTGGATTTTTGTTCAAATGCTTTGGTAGATCCAAAAGCGACGCCATTTCTCAAAAACAACGTCCCGCCCATACTTCCGCTACCCACACTGGCCGAATTTCCGCCTTCAACAAGAAACATTTCTGTATTTCCCCAATTCAACAGCGTATTAAAATCCGTCATTCCTAGCATGGCATTGTTCACCGGAAGGCCATTCCAATTCACTTGGGTTTGATTTGCATCGGCGCCACGACGAGAAATCGTACTTGATCCGGCAACACCATATTGCTTAAAAAACACACCCGCACCGCCCAAAACTGATGTCAGCAATTTATCATCGCTCCCCGCCTGGTAATCCCTAACCACCCTACCCAATGTGGCAAAATCAATCCGCTGAACATGCACAAATACAGTATCGGTAGGCTTAATCACCTCCACCTTCCGCGAAACAGAATCTAACTTCGGAATAATTTCCGAAACCATGGAAAGGAGCGATATGGCGCACAAGGCAAACATAGATTGCGTTGGCACAAAAACGAGAAAAGTGAGAGAAGATACGGGAACGCAAAAGCAAGCCCGATTCCTCGCTGCGCCTTTATCCCGAAAGCGTGCAATGTGTGTTATCAGGCAGGTCTTCTGACTTCTCCACCTTGGGCGCCTTCCCGTTGTTACACAGTGGCGTTAGATGCCCAAAATATAAATCAAACGATGTTTGATCTGGAGTTACAGCTGCGGGTACAGTCTCGGTTTTTCACCGAAGTTCCCTTTTCATCGATGTGAATTAGCCATCCACAATCGAACCTAGCAACACGACAAAAATAGTGTTTTGTCTAAGAATCCCACCCCATGGGTTGGTATTTTGTGTAAAAGTTATTTCTTCTTTTTTAGTCGATCCCCATCGTTCAAGGTCTTGGCAATAGCCATACTTGGACCCGAAACTACCTCATCGCCCAATTTTAGGCCCGAAATCACTTCGTAGTAATCCAAATCTTGAAGTCCCGTTTTCACCTCAACCGCCTTGGCTTTTCCGCCATTGTAGAGAAACACCCATGTTTGAACACCCGATGTTGGCGTTTTCGCCGTAGCATTCACAGCCCCAACCTTTGCCGAAGCATCAATGATAGGATTTCTGGTTGTTACCGCTGCAATTGGAACCGCAATCACACCCGCCTTTGTATTGGTCTTGACATCCACACTTGCCGTCATCCCCGGCAAAAAGGGAAACTCACCTTTTTTAATCAAATCAGGGTAACTGCTCGGCGCCAAACGAATTTTAACCACAAAATTGGTCACCTGATCGCTCATATTTTGCGCTGAATTGAACACCGCTGAATTCGCTATTTCCGTCACCACGCCCTTAAAAATACGATTGTCGTATGCATCCACCTTCACATCAGCACTGTCGCCACGATGAATCTTCACAATGTCGTTCTCATTCACATTCACCTGCACTTCCATCACATTCATATTGGAAATGCGCATAATCTCCGTACCTGCCATTTGCGCCGTTCCCACGACCCTTTCACCCTTTTCCGATGTCAAATGCGTCACCGTACCCGAAGCCGGCGCATAAATACTGGTCCTGCCTAAATTTCTTCTACCCTCTTCCAATCTCGCCGCTACACTTTGGACATTGTAACGCGATCCCAACACCGACTTCCCTGCAGATTCGAAATCCGCCTTGGCAAATTCGTATTGTGATTGGGCCGTTTCCCACTCTTGTTCTGATATTACTTTTTGCTCGTGAAGGGTTTTCTGACGTTTGAATGTTAGCCCCGCCTGATCGTAGGCCGCTTTCGCTTTAATCAACTGGGCTTCCGATCCCGCCAACGCTGCTTTTGTATTGTCCAAATTGGCTTTCAACTGCGACATTGCCGTTTCATACAACTCAGGGTTGATGCGCAACAACAGCTGTCCTTTGGTAACACTATCGCCCTCATGAACCATCATGTCGATGATTTCACCACTCACATCAGCACTGATTTTCACTTCGCTTTCGGGCTGAATTTTACCGGTCACACTCACAATTTCCGTGATTGTCCGATTTTCCACCTTTACCGATTCAACTTCTAAATCTTTTTTACCGCCTTTCATCACCATGGCAGCAACCACCAACACAACGAGTGAAATTATGGAAATCCAAAGAATGCGTTTTTTCTTCATTTTATTTTTGGGTAGGGATGATTGATGTTTGATATTGATCGGGTGATAAATAGAACTCTAATACCAACCTTCGGAAGGTAAGTTCGTATTTGGCAGAAATATAATTTTGATGCGCCGCAGAACTGGTCATTAAGGCCAATTGATATTCAAAATAAGAGGCCGCGCCAGCATCGTATCGCTGTTTCACGTATTGCTGATTTTGGGCCTGTAGATTCTTGTTTTCCAGGTTTGATGCGTATCGTTTTTCGGCATTTTGATAATTATTAAATGCGGAAAGGACTTCATTTTGGACGTTTTGCTGAATCCGATCCATATTCAACTGCGCCCGTAAGACCGCCAAATTTGCCGTTTTCACTTGATTCTGTCGTGATAGACCCGAATAAATGGGGATATTCACATTCACACCCAGTGATTTACCAAAGTTGTCTTGGATCTGATCGCCAAACCCCTTGGTTTTCATTGTATATGCAAACTCTGGCGCCTCTACCACAGCATTGCTTCCTTGCACCCTTCCGACAGGAGAAAACCCCGTAACCGTCACATTTTCAACCGTTTTAGCATTATCGGAATAGACCGTATTCAGATTCCCACCCACACTTAATGTGGGCATCGTTGCACCTTTTGCCGATTTCAATCCGAATTCAGCGGCCGCCACACGATATGCCGCAGCTTGATAATCTGGGCGCTTGAATAAAATTGTATCTATCAATTGACTTGCAGTGTATGCAAAGGGTTCGGAGATTATTCCCAAGTCTTCATTCACCGGTCGAAAGGGCTTATGGTATTCCAAACGAATCAACTGCTTCAAATTCTGCAGGGCCGTTGCCTTCACATTTTCTGCATTGGTTACACCGGCCGCGTCGTTGGCGACTTGGGCTTTTAACGAAAGTAATGCTCCTTGAGTACTGCCACCCGCATCGAATATTTTTTGACCACGATCCAATTGCAACGTACTCGACTCTAGCACTTGTGCCGCCGCAATCAAAGATTCGTTGGCTTGTAAATATTGAATATATGCAGAAGAAACTTGCAGTGTGACGGTTAGTTGCATCGACTTCAAATCCATGCCTGAGGCCAACCAATTTTCTTTGGCCTGTTTGTAATTGTTTTGATTTTGTAGTCCGCCAAAAAGCAGTAAAGAGCCCTGAAGCTGAAAGTTGTTACTACCAATGGTGGATTGCACAAACTGGTTTGTAAAACGGTCGATACTTCTTCCCGATTGATAAAACTGACCGGCCGCCCCCGACAAATCTGGACCGAAATTTAGCATCGATTGGTCCAACGTCATTTCGGATTGTGCTTGGGACAGCATCGACAGTTGGACATCTATGTTTTGGTTTAGGGCTTGAGCGATACATGCCTCCAAAGTGTATTCGCCGGTGTTCAAAGCCCTTTCCAAGGCCGAGTTGATGGCTGATGAATTGGACAACACAACGACTTGAGATTTAAGCCCAGAAGTTGACAATGCCGCGGCAAACACGACGAGGAAATACAATGTCGAGGAAATTCGATTCCACATAAATACAAAGATAAGGAAAGAAAAGCGGCCCTGCGGGCCGCTTCGACATACAATCGTATCGAAACGACAAATTAGAATGGATTACATCTTTTCACAGTCCGGTTTCTTCTTGTCCAACCGGTCAATCTGATCCCGCATCATCTGAATAAACCTCGAGTTTTTTGTCCCCGAGAATCGATACACCGTGAAGCCCATATAGATATCCGCATCGCGCATGTTTCTGGTATACAGAAAATTAAACACGCTATTGCTACCAATATAAAAACAACCCGCCCTAAAGGAAAGTCCCGCCCGCAAACTGCGATAATCGTATTCTAGCAAAACCGGCATCGACACTTCCCATTTCTCCCTTTCGTAACGTGGGGCAATCATCGCATAGCTTTGATATCGAGCGCTTTGGGTGTAACGACCCCGCAAACTTTGCATCACCTGAGTTTGAATAAAAACATACTTGCTGTACTGATAATCAACGCTGGCCACAAATCGCGTTGGCAAGCCAATAATCACGTCCTGTTTGCCCGTGGTATAACCCGAAACCCCTTTAAAAACATTGTTCAATGGCGCCAAAGAAACATCTGGCTGCGAGGCGGTTAAATCATTCTTAAAATTGGAAGCATCCCAACTTGTGGTCGTGGAATTTTCGATTGCTGTCAATGAAGCATCTCGATATCGAACAGAGCCAATATCCATTATACTCAAACCAAATTTGTACTTGTACATTTTATGTCGCTTCAGATAATCCCCGTTGCGCTTGTAATCGGCCAAATGAAACGCGTAACCCCAACCCAAATCCACGCCCGTACCCTTTCCTTGACCTTGGTACAACGCATAACGAATGTTGGTTTTATCAAATTGCAACTGAAACGGATTCCCGCGATGCACCTGCATATTATCATATTGAAAATAACTGCCGCCCAAGCCCCAAATCTTCTTCACCGTGGCTCCAAACATCATCTCTTGCTTCCACATCATCGGCATATTGTAGGCGATGTTGATACCCGAACTCACATACGCATTGGCAGAAACGGTGGTTCGATTCAAATTGTAATTTCCTTTTTTATCGAGAATGAAATATTTGAAAGCCTTCCGGTTGTTGCTTAAATCGGTCATTAATGCATGTGCCAATGGCTCATCGAGTCCGGAAACATTGGCAAGCACAACGACATCATTTAGCAATCCGATCTGAATTTTCTTGTATTTCATCGTAAACGATGGCAAATAGGCGATGGCACCCACCCCAGCAAATTTTCGTTTGCGATTGAAGTCTTCCACCAAAAACGAAGAATCAAACCGGGCGTTTCCGTTGATGGTTTGATACTGAGCAGGGACATTATTAAACAAGGCTCTGTATGCCGAATAGGGCAACTTAAGATTCACGAAATTGTTATTGACGTTTCCCCAGACCCCGATAATATTGACATGCCATTGATAAGGAGTGTAGGCTGTGAGCGATGGATTGATTTTGGCAGCATGCACCCCAGCGTATTTTCCCACGGCGATGGGCGCAAAGTTTTGGGCGTTGATTCCCAAACACATGCACATTGATAATAACCAACAAAGTATTCGCATACGCTTTAGAACGCACAAAGTTACTCCCATGTTGCCTCGTTTGTTGCAAATAATTGATTATATTGTTGGCAATAAATTGTCATTATTTTAATCAAAAAAGATTACCCACTCCATGATTTTCCACTTCCACTCTCACTTCAGTATGCGTTACGGGTTAATTTCGCCGGAGGAGATTGTGCAACGCTGTGAATCTGAGGCCATTTCCATGGGGTTTCGGGTGCCGGTTTTGCTGGCTGATATTAACACGGTAACGGGGGTGAGCAATTTTTTGAGGGCGGCGAGGAACACAAAATACATTATGCCTTTGGTGGGGGTTGACATTCGCAATGGAGATCAGCCGCTATATATTTTGATCAGCACATCGCAGAGCAGCTTCGCCGAAATCAACGCATTTCTATCGGACCACCTCATGAACCACAAACCGTTTCCCTCTACTCCGCCCACGTTTTTATCGGTCAAGGTAGTTTACGCCTACAAAAAAGAAGGACCGGGAGACGCGATTGCGATTCATGCCGAGGTGCTGCCACAGTTGAGGTTGGCGAAGAATAGAAATTTCTCTTTGCCGATGATTGCTTGGCACACGGTGACATTCCGGGACGAGATTGATTTTGAGACGCACAAATTATTGCGGTGCATTGATCACAATTGCTTGGTAACGAAGTTGCCCATTTCTGCCACGGCGCTGCCGTGGCAGAAATGGGCGCCCCTGCGGCAAATTTTTTCAAAATTTGCCGCAACCCCATCCCTCATCTCCCAGGCGCAGGCCTTCTGTGAAGGCTGCGCCTGGGACCTCCAATGGAATACCCCACAGAATAAAAAAACCTTCTCCGGAAACCTAAACCAAGACTTCCGAATGCTCCGAGAACTTGCCACACAAGGACTACACTACCGATACCCCAACTATACCTTCCAAACCACTCAACGACTGGAAAAGGAAATGCAAATGATCTACGAACTAGGATTCACCCCCTACTTCCTCATCAATTGGGACATCTGTAGATTCGCTAGAGAAAACAACTTCTTCTACGTCGGCCGCGGCTCAGGCGCAAACTCCGTCGTTGCCTACTGCCTTAGAATTACGGATGTGGATCCCATACACCTCGACCTCTACTTTGAGCGATTTATCAACCCGCATCGGAGTAGTCCGCCCGACTTCGATCTCGACTTCTCCTGGCAAGACAGAGACCACGTAACCGCCTACATCCTCAACAAATACAAAGACCATGGCGCCGCACTTCTGGCCACCTATAGCACCTTCCAAAGCAATGCCGTAATCCGCGAACTAGGCAAAGTCTTTGGCCTACCCAAAACAGAAATCGATGCACTGCTTAATAAACACTCCACCGAGAAAAACGCAACCCTGCTTAAACACGCCCATCGCATACACAATCTCCCCAACCACCTTAGCATCCACGTTGGCGGCATCCTGATCCCCGAAATACACATCCACCACTATAGCGCCACCTTCCTGCCACCCAAAGGATTTCCCGTGGTTCAATTTAGTATGCTAGAGGCCGAAGACCTCGGCATTGCCAAGTTCGACATTCTCTCCCAACGTGGATTAGGGCACATCAAAGATGCCATTATCTACGTAAAAGAAAACCGAGGAATCGATATCGACATTCATCAAATTCAAGCCTTCAAAGACGACCCCATCATCCGGAGATTGATAGAAAGCGGACATACCACGGGCTGTTTCTACGTTGAGAGTCCGGCGATGCGACAGCTCCTGAGAAAACTCAAATGCAACGATTACCTAACATTGGTCGCTGCCAGCAGCGTCATCCGCCCAGGCGTAGCCCGAAGCGGGATGATGCGTACGTTCATTGAACGACATATACAGCCCGAAAAACGAAAAGATGCCCACCCCGTCCTTTGGGACCTCATGCCCGAAACCTATGGCATCATGGTCTATCAAGAAGACGTGATTAAAGTTGCACACCACTTCGCCGGCCTCGGACTGGGGGAAAGCGATGTGCTACGTCGTGGTATGAGCGGAAAATTCCGCAGCAGAGAAGAGTTTCAAAAAGTGCAGGAGAAATTCTTCGATTCCGCCGCGCAAAAAGGACATAAACCCGAACTCATCGCCGAGGTTTGGCATCAAATCGAAAGCTTCGCCGGCTACAGCTTCGCCAAAGGCCACAGCGCCAGTTACGCCGTAGAAAGTTACCAAAGCCTCTACCTCAAAGCCTACTACCCCCTGGAATTCTACACCGCCGTAATCAACAATTTCGGAGGCTTCTATCGAACAGAATTCTACGTACATGCGGCAAGAAAAAGTGGGGCCGACATCCAAGCGCCATGCATCAATCACAGCGAAGCCCTCACCCGAATCCAAGAAAAAACGCTTTGGCTAGGACTTGGATTAATCGATAGCATGGAACAAAATTGCATCCATCGCATACTACAATCCCGCAACGCCGATGGCCCATTTACCAACCTCAGCGAATTCAAACAACGCGTTGAACCCGGCCTAGAACAACTAAAAACCCTGATCCAAATTGGTGCTTGTAGATGCTGGGGGAAAAGCAGAAAAGCCCTTATGTGGGAAGCCCACGCCCTCTACGGAAACAACAAAAAACCTATCGCCCAAACCCAAAAACTCTTCCTCGAAGCACCCAAAGAATATCAACTGCCAAGCCTAGAAGATTCTTGGCTAGAAATTGCGCACGACGAACGAAATCTTCTCGGATTTTCCCTCTGTAACCCCTTCCATTTGATGCAAGGCGCGCCCTTTCCGCACGATGAAACACTGCCCCACTTATCCAAAATCAGAGGAAAACACTTCGCTCAGATGATGCAAAAACGGGTTGTCATGGAAGGTTACCTCGTCACTGTAAAACCCACCAAAACCGCGAACGGCAAGGAGATGAATTTTGGCACTTGGCTAGATGCCGACGGACATTACTTTGATAGCATTCACTTCCCTCCCACCGTACAGGCCTACCCCTTCCACGGAAGAGGAATTTATAGACTCTGGGGACAAATCACAGAAGACTTTGGCGTTTTTAACATCGACATCAGCCGCATGAAAAAAATCCCATACCAAACCGATCCGCGCTACGCAGAAGAAACAAAATAAATGAAAGCCCTAGGGCAAAAGATTAGTGGTGATGACCGCCTTCGCCATGAACATGGCCGTGCTCTAATTCTTCTTCAGTGGCTTCGCGAACCGAAAGAATTTCACCCTTAAAGTGCAAATCCTCACCCGCCAAAGGATGATTCAAATCCACCGTAACAGTATCCTCACCGATTTCAACAACACGACCGTCCAAAGGATTGCCTTCTGAATCTTGCAATGGCAACACAGCATCAATCTCCAAAATATCCGCAGGAATATCCTCGCCTTCGAAAATAGATTTTGGCAACTCAACCACCAATTTAGGATCGATCTCACCATAACCAACGGCAGCTTCCAATCCGAAATCAAAAGTATCGCCCACTTTCAAACCATTCAATTTATCATCAAATGCTTCAATTGTCTGGCCGATGCCATGAATAAACAACAAAGGTTCAGCTACATCAGCAAAGTCAACGACTTCGCCATCGGCAACTGTAAGAGTGTAAGCGATGCCTACAACGTGATTGGGGGAAATGGCCAAAGTTGACATAATTTTTAAATGATGTCGCAAGTAACCACAAATCCGTGGGAGCAAAAAATTTCACCCAAAATATTCATTAAATTGTGAATAACTCTTGGCCAATTCATTGGGCTGCACGCATCAACCCATCGTAATTTGGTCGTTGCGTTTCATTCCATGCAAATCCAAGAAATTCAAACCAAAATTTTGGCGCTCACCAACGAACTCAAAGACCACAATTACCGGTACTATGTATTGGCAGAGCCTGTGATTTCCGACCAGCAATTCGACATAAAACTCAAAGAACTCGAAGCGCTCGAAAAAGAATACCCTACCCTAGCCCTAGCAGACAGCCCCACTCGCATGGTAGGTGGCGGACTTATCGAAGATTTCAAAACCGTCCCTCACAAACGCCGCATGATGTCGTTGGGCAACACCTACTCCGAAGAAGAACTCAGAGAATTTGATGAGCGCGTAAAAAAATCTCTCGGCTTAGACAATGTTGAATACGTTTGCGAACTCAAAATTGATGGACTGGCGATTTCCCTATTCTATGAAAACGGGCAATTGGTGCAAGCCGTTACCCGAGGCGATGGATTTCAGGGCGATGACGTCACCGAAAACGTAAAAACCATCCGCAGCGTAAAACAGCAACTGCATGGAAATTTCCCTCAATCATTCGAAATCCG
>JBEGUW010000067.1:0-18804 GCA_041178665.1 Bacteroidota bacterium | reverse complement strand
ACTCAGTTCTGTGAGGTTCATTTTTCGCTTCGCAAGCATAACATCTAAATTAACTACAATGGGCATGTTAGATGGTTAGATTTTGTTCCTTTTGAAGATGATATCCCTTTTTCATCACACTAGCGAGCCAAAAGAGTCCCAGACTTGTGAAGCACAACCAAAAATTGTCAATTCTAACGATGCGATAACCGTCTAATTGTTTTAATTCAATCGATTGAGAAATGCTTCGATAAGCTAAATATTCAAGAATAAATAGTAGAAGCGACGCTACAGCGGCTACGAAAATGGGTTTTGACAAGTCTTTGTTAAATGGATTTTTTAGATCAATCTCGCCACGTAAGACCAATCCCAATGATGCCAGTATCAGAGTGACAAGGGTCGTTAGTGGTGATAATCCTATATTGTTTTCAATGAGTAAACTATAAAACCAACTGGATGAATCTATTTGCAATTCATAGTGGCGCATTAGGCCTAGTTTTGGTCCGATTTGGTCAATTTGTATTTTTTCAGATGTTGGCTCCAATTGAAGTATGAGTTTTCGATTATCCGAGGTCATTACATTCGCAATGTGAAAAATAGCAAGTACAGTTAATACAGCGAGCCAGGAGTAAACTCGCTTTACTATAAATTTAGACCAATTGAATTGATATGATTTTGTTTTCATGTTTGAGTGTAGTTTATTGCAGCGAATATATAAATAATTATTGATAAACAATAAAAAATTATTGCTAAGTGGTGAATTCAACCTAGGATCCGTTGCTGCAAAAAATGCAAAAACGAGCTCTGAGGGAATTTGCAAAAATTGAATATTACAGGTATTCGGAAACAAGAGGGGCCCCGTCATAGACGGGGCCCCTCTTAATTCGTGTAAGGAAGCAAATCCTTGCAGCGTATTGATTTCTTGTTAGAATCTGAAAGAATGAATTACATCATTCCGCCCATGCCGCCCATGTCTGGTCCGTGGCTATGGCCTTTTTCATCTTCCTTGATTTCGCTCAAAACGCACTCGGTAGTTAAGATCATGCTGGCAATAGAAGCCGCATTTTCCAAAGCAACACGAGACACTTTCTTCGGATCAATTACACCCGCAGCGATCAAGTATTCGTATTTCTCAGTTCTAGCATTGTAACCAAAGTCGTCTTTGCCCTCCATCACCTTTTGAACTACGATGCTACCTTCGCCACCGGCGTTGGCAACAATCTGACGTAAAGGCTCTTCCAAAGCTCTGCGAACGATCTGAATACCAGTATTCTCGTCTTCGTTTTCGCCTTTTAAGTTTTCCAAACCAGCAATCGCACGAATCAAGCTCACGCCACCACCAGGTACGATTCCCTCTTCAACGGCAGCACGGGTTGCGTGCAATGCATCGTCTACGCGGTCTTTCTTTTCCTTCATTTCAACTTCAGTAGCTGCGCCGATGTACAATACTGCAACACCACCGCTCAACTTCGCCAAACGCTCTTGCAACTTTTCACGGTCGTAATCAGAAGTAGTATTTTCGATCTGAACCTTGATTTGAGAAACTCTCGCAGCAATGGCCGCTGAATCTCCTGCACCATTTACAATGGTTGTGTTGTCTTTGTTGATGGTAATTTTCTCAGCTCTTCCTAAGTCTTCGATGGTTGCATCGTCCAACTTGCGGCCTTGCTCTTCGCTAATTACAGAACCGCCAGTCAAAATGGCCAAATCCTGCAACATTTCTTTTCTGCGATCACCAAATCCTGGGGCTTTCACCGCAGCGATTTTGAGGGCACCACGGATGCGGTTTACCACCAAAGTAGCCAACGCTTCACCGTCGATGTCTTCAGCAATGATTACCAAAGGCTTTCCAGTCTGAACCACTTTTTCCAATACAGGAAGCAAGTCTTTCATGCTGCTAATCTTCTTATCGTAAATCAAAACAAAAGCGTTCTCGAAGTCGGCTTCCATTTTTTCGGTATTTGTCACAAAATAAGGACTCAAGTAACCGCGATCAAACTGCATACCTTCTACTACATCCACTGTAGTCTCGGTGCCTTTTGCTTCTTCAACCGTAATTACGCCGTCTTTACCCACTTTCTTCATCGCCTCAGCGATCAATTTGCCGATGGTGCTGTCGTTGTTGGCAGAAATCGTCGCTACTTGCTCGATCTTGCTGTTGTCGTCACCCACCGCTTGGGTCATCTCGTTCAATTTCCCCACCGCAGCAATCACTGCTTTGTCGATACCGCGCTTCAAATCCATTGGATTCGCACCGGCAGCTACGTTCTTTAAACCACCTGTTACGATTGCTTGCGCCAATACTGTTGCAGTTGTAGTTCCATCACCAGCTACATCAGCGGTTTTGCTTGCTACTTCCTTCAACATTTGGGCACCCATGTTTTCTACTGGGTCTACCAATTCAATTTCTTTGGCTACTGTAACACCATCTTTTGTGATGTGTGGAGCACCAAATTTTTTGTCGATTACAACATTGCGACCTTTAGGTCCCAAGGTTACTTTAACAGCATTTGCCAAGGCATCAACGCCTCTTTTCAGGCCATCGCGGGCCGACAGATTAAAGTCTATTTTCTTTGCCATGATTTTTCTTTTTTATCAATTAGATGATTGCAAGGATGTCGCTTTCGCGCATAATGAGATAGTCTTTGCCTTCCACGCTCAATTCCGTGCCTGCATATTTACCATACAAAACACTGTCGCCCACTTTCACTGTAACGGGCTCATCGGTTTTACCTGGTCCAACAGCAACTACGGTACCTTTTTGTGGTTTTTCTTTGGCAGTGTCTGGGATGATGATTCCTGAGGCAGTTTTCTGCTCGGCTTGTACAGGTTCGATCAGAACTCTGTCGGCCAATGGTTTTACGTTTACTGACATAGTATTATTTTTTTTGATTTTGCTTTGACTTGGCGAATTGTGTGCCAAGGACAAAAGGGTGGATTATTGGGGCAGGAACGACGAAAATTTGTCAGTTAAAGCGCTTTGGTGTATGTCATTATGACAACCTTTCGCAAAACGCGATAATATCTGCTTTTTGGTTTTGGGCTACAGATTGAGCAACAGCGCCAAGGGGGTGGGTTTGATTGGGGATATAGGTCTGAAAAAGGTTGAGCAGGGTTTGATCAAATTGGGCTTGGTTGTTGATGGAAAATCCGCATCCGGCTTGGATAAATTGTTCGGCTTCGGGGAATTTTTGGTGGTTGGGCCCAAAGATGAGAGGGAGTCCAAAGGCGGCGGCTTCGATGGTATTATGGAGTCCTTTTCCGAAGGCGCCACCGATGATGGCGATGCTACCGTATCGATAGGATTCTGCGAGGTGTCCGATGGTATCGAGGATAAGAATTTGGGTGTTTGATGGGATAAGATTGGAACATTCGCTAAATCGAAGTGCGTTTGTTTTTATCTTGTCAAGGCATTGATTTTGAATGGATTCACAAAATGAGGCATTTATATTGTGGGGTGCGATGAGGATTTGTCTTTGGGAAAGAAATTCTGGATTTTTTTGAAAAAACTGCAGTATTAAATCGATTTCGGGTTGCCAGGCACTGCCGAGGATAAGCGTGGGTTTTTGGGTCAGCCAGTTTTGTAATTGAGGTGGCAGGGTAGAGGGCTGAAGGGTTCTTTCCACTGCGCGGTTGAATTTGGTATCACCAAAAACGAAGGTGTTTTGGAGGTCGTTTTCGATGGCAATTTGGTGCATTCTGGGGTTGATGACACCGATGGCATTGAGTTGTTTGAGTAGGTTTAACCAGGGTTTACCGAGGGTTTTGAAGAGCCAGTGGTAGGGGGTGAGAGAAACGCCGAGGGCGTAACAGGGTATTTTACGTTGGAGGGTTTGTTGGATGAAGTGGTACCAAAAATCGTAGCGGATGAAAATGACTGCGGAGGGGTTCCATTGCGCCAGGCAGCGCTTCGCGCTGCCTGGCCTATCCAACGGCAAATATGCCTCGGACTGATTCAATTCCAACTTGGAATGTTCATACCCGGAAGGAGAAAAAAACGTGAACAAAATATGCCGTTGGCTAGAGGCCGCCTGCAAGGCGGCCGCAATGGGCTTCGCCATCTCAAATTCCCCCAGCGATGCACAATGGATCCAAATCAAATCCTTCGGCGCAATGCCATCCTTCCACCACCCATCATTTAATCGAACTAGCGTTTCATGCTGACCATCCCTCAACTTCCTCACCTTGGGATTCCAAAGCGCAAGCAATCCGATGCCCATCGCATAACATCGCATCGCTAAATTATACAGCATCATGGATTAAAAATATTCGGCGTCCTTTATAACTCCGGATTGCCTAATGACAATAGGGATAATCAAACCTCCCGTAAAATTCAAGCCGAGATCGAATTGTGTTACTTTAGATGCTCGAAAAGTGCCAAAATCCCAGTCCCTAGTGGCTTTTGTGATTCCTTGATTTGTGCCCACGCCGACATAAAAACTGAGGGCTTCCGGATTCATATACTGCATGCGGAACTGTTGAGAAAAACAAAATCCCTTGCGATACCCATCGTAACCCTGGGTATAATCATTCTCCAACTGAGGCAAACGCCCCTTGTCGAACTGAAACTTGGTATAATGTTCGATTCTACCTGCACCAACCACAACGCTCATCGTCCAAGTTCTGGGATTGCTGAGGCTGCTCTCTCTGATTGCCCACATTCTTCCCGCTACCAAACACGCATTATAACCGCGCAAATAAGTCCGAATCACCGCTGGATTTCCGTTAATATCATATAGATTTTGAGAAGGACCCACAATCCCACCATACAAACTATCCGTGTTGATGGTCCTGCCTGTGTAAGGGGAATAGCTGAACCCAATTAACCACTTTTCCTTGTGTTGGTATTCGGCCCCCAAATCAAACAAAGCAGTGCCAGCATATCGCTGTGCCCAATTGCCCGCATTGTCTTGATATCCCGAACCCAAGTGAATACTCACCCAATTGGGTCTAATCAATGGCGTTTTGATATTTGTAGGTGCCGGTAATAACGTGTCCTTGGTTGGAGATTGAGCATATACATTAACGATACAGCTGAAAAGTATCGTGAAAAATAAACTCTGGGTTGCTAGAAATCGCCTTGACACATAGCGAAGGTACAAAAGCCGCAGTAAAATCCCAATGCGAAGTAAAAATATGGAAGGCCTTAAGCGCTCGGCAAAATACGCATCAAGCAGTCTAGGAAACCCGATAGATTTTCGGCATGAACCCAATGACCTGCGTTATCCACCACATGGAAATTGGCCGTAGGAAAATGCTGTAAAATTCCGTCCTTGTCCGATTCCTTAATGTAGCCACTTTTGCTACCAGCAATAAAGTCGACCTGCTTCAAAAAAACCTGCTGAAAAACCAGTTCGCCAATGATTTCATCGTAGTGATTTTCGATGGCTTCCAAATTGCTTTTGGTTGCATATCCGCCGCCTGGTAAGGGTTCGATGTTTTTGAGCAAGAACTGCCTCACGCCCATTTCAGGGGCATAGGGCAAGAATGCATCTTCGGCCTCTTTTCTGGAATTCAGCAAATGCAATGGCACTTCTTTGAAAGCACGGAAATATCCTAAATGACCCGGAACATAACGTTTGGGTGCAATATCAACCACAATGAGCTGGTCTACCATTTCAGGAAATTGATCTGCAAATGCCATCGCCGTTTTGCCACCCATCGAATGGCCCATGATGATGCCTGAGGCATCGCCCAGATGAATCATTAACTCCCGCAGATCCTGAACCATGGCGGAGTAACTCGCATCGACATCGTGAAAACTCTTGCCATGATTTCGGGCATCAAAAGTGATAACCCGATAATTTTGGGAAAGTTTCTGAGCGGCCAAATGCCAATTGTCGAGCATGCCAAAGATGCCATGCAAAATGTAAATGGGTTGGGAGTGATTTTCCCCGTAAATGCGATAATTGACCAAGGTGGTCATGCTAGATTTAGTTCAAGAAAGAATCAACTTCAGTGTATTCCAAATTGAAGGCTTCAGCCACTCCTTTGTACACCACTTTTCCGTTGATTACGTTCAATCCCAATTTCAACTCGTCGCTATCGGCACAAGCTTTTTTCCAACCTTTATTAGCCAATTGAACGGCGTAAGGCAAGGTAGCATTGGTTAAAGCAAGGGTTGAAGTATAAGGAACAGCGCCAGGCATGTTAGCTACGCAATAGTGAACAACACCATCAACTTCGTAACAAGGCTCAGCATGCGTTGTAGGTTTTGATGTTTCGAAGCAACCCCCTTGGTCGATCGCTACATCCACAATCACAGCCCCTTTTTTCATTGAAGGCAACATGTCGCGCGTGATCAATTTTGGCGCTTTTGCACCAGGGATCAACACACCACCAATCACCAAATCAGCGGTTTTAATGGCGTTGCGCACGTTGTATTCGTTAGAAATCATGGTTTCTACGTTGGCAGGCATGATATCGTCGAGCTGACGTAAACGAGGCAAGCTAATATCCATCATCGTTACACGAGCGCCCAATCCGGCTGCCATTTTCGCTGCTTGTGTTCCAACAATTCCACCGCCCAAAACCAATACTTCTGCTGGCTTAACACCAGGTACGCCGCCTAACAAAACACCTCTTCCGCCCATTGGCTTCTCAAGATATTTAGCACCTTCTTGGATACTCATTCGGCCGGCAACTTCACTCATTGGAATTAACAAAGGCAAGCTACGATCGGCTTTTTCTACGGTTTCGTAGGCCAAACAAACCGCGCCGCGCTCAATCATAGCGTGGGTTAATGGCTCGTAAGAAGCAAAGTGGAAATATGTAAACAACAACTGATCTTTTTTGATCAAGCTGTATTCGCTTTCGATGGGTTCTTTTACTTTGATGATCATCTCGGCGATGGCATATACTTCCTCGATGGTATTGAGGATGGTAGCGCCAGCGGCTTGATATTCAGAGTCTGAAAAACCACTGCCTTCACCTGCTGTTTTTTGAACATACAATGTGTGACCGTGTTTGATCAATTCACTTGCACCTGCGGGCGTCAATGCCACGCGGTTTTCGTTGTTTTTGATTTCTTTTGGAACGCCTATGATCATGATTTTAAAGTGGCGCAAAGATAAGCGATAAGTTTAATATTCCTTAAAGTCCAAGCTTCTTACTTGTTCCCTTGTCGATGCCGTCCTTGTGCATCATCACCGAAATGGTTTTGTATCGGAAATACGATTCGCTTACATAGAAGTATCCGCCGAGCGCATTTCCAGTGCCCCAAGAGTTTTTTACCAAGAAATAGGTGCCTCCGTTTTTCTCCGTCGACATTCCCACGATGTGCATGCCATGGTCGTCCGTGGTGGTTTGTTTGTCAAACGCGGCCTGACGTAATTCTGGGGTAATTTCAAGTTCCGCCACAGGCTGAGAAAATGCATTTCCTTCTTTTTTAGCCCCCGCATCATTAAAACCTACATTGTCGGTTCCAATTTTTTTGATCGTTGATTCATCCGCTGGAACAATCGCCAAGCCATCGCGGAAAGAGAAGCCTTTTTCGCTCACATCCGCAGCCCAGGCAACTGTATATCCTTTGCTCAGAGCAGTTTTTACGGCGTTGGTGAATTCATCCAAGGGCAAGTTGTAGACCCTATCCATCGACCAGTTGTCGGGGATTTCAATCACAAAATTGCTATACAATGGGTGATGCGTGAAGCTTGATAGGGCCACATAATCATTCATGTTTAAACCGATAGCAGCGGAAAAAGATTGTGGGGTATATGTCTTTCCTTCGTAAGTGAATTCTTTGGGTATGGGGCCGAGGTAAGCGTCCAAAATGCCTTCAAATGCGGGCAGCCAATTTTCGGAGTAGGTGCCGGGTTCTCTTTTTACCAGGGCCGACATATATCCTTTAAGCACTGCGATCATTTCGCTATGGTCATGTTTTGTCGCGCCATTTTTAAGGCCAGTGTAAACAGACTCTGGCACAATACCATATTTGGATACAATGTTAGGGATATCCCAACCCTCCCCGCCTTGTTCAAAGCTGTGGTTGCCGTTCATGCGCAAATAGGTTTTGGCTTTTTCGGTGTAGGCGCATCGAGCCACATACATTTGACTTAAATTGTATTGTCCTTTTCCGATTCGGATCAATTCGCTTTCTAGCAAAGAGAGTGTGCTATAACTCCAACAAGTGAGAGTTTTGCACTGGTCCTCTACGGGAGCGGCTTGTAAAATTTTACTCGGGGTGAAAAAATAACTACTACCGGTTTTGTTGATTGAGTAGTCGATGGTTTTGGTTTCGACCTTGGCGGCATCTTGTGCCCACAAAGGGGTTGTACCTAAAGCGATGATTACTGCGAGAAGATTTGATTTCATAGCCATGCGAAAATACAGATTTTAGGCAAGGCTTTTAACTGTGCACCAAATGGCGCTAGAAATTACTCTTTAAAGGGGCTTCTGATTTGATAACTTTTGGTTCGATGGAAGTACTTCTTGTAGCCTTTTATCACCCACATGAGCATTTTGCCTTTGGTGAAAAACAGGTAGCTATTTTCTACAGGTACAGCGCCCATCGTACTTTTTATTTCGGTAGCAGTTCTGCCCAGGCAAACAAATTGAGATTGATTTTCGATGCCATAGCGAATCACATCGTACATCATCCTCTGGTATAGAGAGTCTTCCGCCGCTTGGTCGGTTAGTCCCAAATGCATCGCATAGGTCCCATGATTACTATCGATTGCCGTAACAAATCCGTACAATGTTCCGTCTTTGTAATAGCCCCAAACTTTAAATTCCTCCTTCAATGTCCTAACGAACGTGTGTAACATGGCCGAAATATTGGGAGAAATGGCCAAGGTTTTGTCTTTCAGGGTATGTCCGAGCAGTTGTGCACATTGCGGAATCCATTCGTTTGCTTGTTGGATGGATAAGGGCTGGACGATATAATTTTCGGTGGTTTTGAGTACTTTATTGGTTCGAACACGGTATTTAGAACTCATGTTTGAAATGTAATCTTCAAACGTTTTCCATGATTCTCTTATTTCTAGATTCATGAATGGCTCAGCCGGAATCGTTACCGCATTGGAAATTGTTGGCATGCCTTGTACATTGATGATTTGTACTCCACAGTTGTTTGCATCATCGATTGCGACATGACCTGAATTAGAGATTTCTGGAAATTGTAATCCTGGGCTACAGGCATTGCCGGCGTAGTGAATAAAACCTTTGGTACTTAATAAGTTGATGGCTTTTAAGATGGTCCGATCTACGTATTTTCCGGTGGGCTTGGATAGTTCTAGATAACTGTATGGAAAGGATTTCCCATCCAAATAGAGGCTCCCGCCAAAATTGCCAAAAGCAGATTGTAATTGATAAAATTTGGAAAAATCTATGGGTTTCAATGTGCGATTGTGTGTGGGGTTAACAAAACCCAATGGGTGAATGTTTTTGTGTCGGCAAAATTGGTGTAAAAGAGCCCTCAAACCAAGTGATTGGTGAGAATGGGTCAAAAAATGCCGACGAAAGATGGTTCTAAATCGTTGATTGGAACAAATGGGTATTTCGCTTGTGGCAAAATTCTTGTAGGTTTGTAATTCTAGCATAAAATTTCAATTGAAGTATTCTACGATGAAACAAAAATTCTCAATCTTACTTACTGTGGCATTGTCTGCCGTAGTTGCACCTACCTACGCGCAATCGTCGGGTAAAGCGAAAAAGAAAACCCCAACTCCCACACAAGTTGCGCCTACCAAGAATATCGCAGCACAACGATTGGGGATGTATAAAAAATTCGCACTAAAAACGGATACCGCTTTGTTGTCGGTTGCTGAACGCGAATGTATTACCCACTTGATCAAGGCAGCCCAGATTGCAGATCGCATTTTCTGGAAGCAGACTTACGGCGATAAGGATCAATTTCTTAAAAGCATCAAAGATTCTTCAGAACGCAAATTTGCTGAAATCAATTACGGTCCTTGGGATAGATTGAACAACAATGAGCCATTCATGAAAGGCTATGGTCCAAAACCTGATGGTGTAAACTTTTATCCCCGCGATTTTTCTACGCAAGGGATAGACGAAAACATGATGGAGTTTATCAAAAGTCCTTATTCAATTGTGCGCGATTTTAAACTGCCTGGTCCGATTGACCCAAGTAAGCATAAAGATGGTCCAATTTTTCCAGAACCGATGGGAATGCCAATTACGACTGCTTCTGGTAAGCAGTATGAGACACTCAAGTATGGCGAATTTTATCGTGAGGATGTCATGAAGTTGGGCGATGAAATGCATGCAGCCTCAGAAGCGATCATGAAAGAAGACAAGGAATTTGCGATGTATTTGAGGGAGAGAATGGGTGCTTTGATGATGGACGACTATATCGGAAGTGATATCAAATGGTTGGGTTTGAAAGGCCACTTGGATTTTGTAATCGGACCGATTGAGAATTATGAAGACAAATTATTGGGTCAGAAAACTTCATACGAAGCCTATGTTTTGGTGAGAGACAAAGAATGGGGTGCCAAGTTGGATAAGTTTATCGCCTATTTGCCGAGTTTACAGGCAGGTTTACCCGTTTCTGCAGAATACAAGCCAGATTTGAATTCAGCAGTGGAAGACGCTGGTAATGGTCAGGTAGAAATGCAGATGAATGAGCCCGGATTTCCGCCAATGGACGGCACGCACAAACCCTTGAGTCAGTTAGCTGTGTTTGATGTGGTTTATTATGGTGGTGATTGCAATTCAGGCAGCAAAACGATTGCTGTTAACTTGCCAAACGACGAGCGGATCCAGAAGAATTTTGGAACACGTCGTTCACAGTTGAAAAATACCATGCAAGCGAAATTCGAGAATATGGTTGTTCCCATTTCTCAGCGAGTGATTTTGCCATCGCAGCAAAAACATATCACTTTTAATGCGTTTTTCTCAAATGTGATGTTCCATGAAGTGGCGCACGGTCTGGGCATCAAAAATGTGGTGAATAATCCTAAACTTACCGTTAGAGAAGCTTTGGGTGCCGATTACTCTGCCATCGAAGAATGCAAAGCCGATGTTTTGGGACTATATATGGTGACTCAATTGTTTGATAAAAAGGAGTTGGAAGGTTCGTTGGATGATTACTATGTCACGTTCGTTGCTAGCGTATTCCGTTCTGTGAGATTTGGTGCGGCATCAGCCCATGGTAAAGCCAACATGATCACATTCAATACTTTGTTGCAGCGTGGCGCTATAGTAGTAGAAGAAAAAGGCAAAGTCCAAGAAGATGGTGGCGCAGAAAAAAGATGGTATAAAGTTGATGTTGAGAAAATGCGTCAGGTAATTTCTGATTTGGCTGCTGAATTGTTGATTTTACAAGGCAACGGCGATATGACTGCTGTGACAGCGATGTTAGACGGCAGAGGGGTAATTGGTGCGCCATTGCAGATGGATATCAAACGTTTAGAAACGGCTGGTATTCCTGTTGATTTGGTTTTTGATCAAGGGATTGAAACTTTGGGATTATCCAAGTTTTACAAGCCTTTGCCTGAAATGAAAATGCAGAATATGGGTGGCAAAGGAAAGCCTGGCATGGGTGGCCCTGGTCAAGGCGGTCCCGGTGGAATGGGCGGTCCCGGTCAAGGTGGTCCTGGAATGGGCGCTCCTGGTCAGCCAAATATCCCCGGTCAAGGTGGTCCTGGCGGACAAATGCCTCCCCCTCCTCCATTGCCAAAAAAATAAGAGCAGTAATTTTTGCTCGTTTAGTAAGGAATTGAAGAATTTTTGTAATCGAAATTTGAAGAGAAATAACGTATGAGATTTAATAAATGGGTGGTCCTAACCTCCACGTCGATGATGTTGGCCTTGTTTGTTTTTTGTAGCAACAAGAAGTTTGGTGATAATGATGGTTTCTTAGGTTCCCTGATGCGCATGCTCTCCGAAGCGCATTATCAGCCCAAAGCCATTGATGATCAGTTGTCTGGAGAGATCTTCACCAACGTGATTAATAACTTGGATCGCGACAAGCACTTTTTTACCCAAGGCGATATCGATAAATTGTCGGTGTTTAAAACTTCCATCGACGATCAAATTCAAGCGGGTAAGTTTGATTTTTTTGATTCTACATGGACCCTTTTGATGAAGCGAATGGACCAACTTGATCCGATGATTCAGTCATCGCTCGCTCAACCATTTAATTATCAAACAGACGATTCATATACGGTTTATGACGATGTTGTTGCCTTTCAACCTGATTGGAAAACGCTAGAGGCTGATTGGCATAAATGGTTGCAGTTTCAATCCATGGAAAGACTGTCGCGCAAAGTAGAAGCCCAAAAGAAATTGAAGGATTCAGCCGGCATCGCCAAGCAAAAACCTTACGATACCTTGGAATTACAAGCGCGTAACGAAACCAAAAAGTTCTATGTCGATTGGTTTAAGCGTTTAAGAAAAATGGATCGTAGAGATCAACTTTCTATGTATGCCAATGCGATTGCCGAAATTTATGATCCCCATACCAACTATTTTCCGCCAGAAGACAAGGAGAATTTTGATATCAGCATGACGGGCAAATTGGAGGGGATTGGTGCTACACTTACCGAGCGAGATGGCTATGTGAAGGTGGAACGCATCGTACCTGGCAGTGCTAGTTATCGTCAGGGAGAATTGAAAGCGGGTGATTTGATTTTAAAAGTAGCCCAAGGATCGGCCGAGCCAGTGGACATCGTAGATATGAAGTTGGATGATGCCATTCAGTTGATTCGCGGTAAAAAGGGGACTGAGGTGCGTTTGACAGTGAAAAAGCCAGACGGCAGTGTGGTTGTGATTCCAATCATTAGAGAAGTGGTTGTAATTGAAGAGAGTTTCGCGCGCAGTGCTTTATTGAAATATTCTGGAAAGACCTTTGGTTTGATTCATTTACCGAGTTTTTATGCCGATTTTTCTCAGCGTGGCAGGGGCAGAAATTGCACCGGCGACATGAAGATTGAGATGGATAAATTGGTGAAGGCAGGTGCCAATGGAATCATCATCGACTTAAGAAATAACGGGGGTGGAAGTTTGGCGGATGCCATTGAAATGGGCGGATTGTTTATTCCTCGCGGTCCAATTGTGCAAGTGAAGGATATGAGAGGGATTGAGGTTTATGCGGATCAGGACGACGATGTGAATTATAAGGGTCCGATTGTGATTTTGACGAATACATATAGTGCATCGGCCTCTGAAATTTTGGCGGCTGCATTGCAAGACTATGGCAGAGCGGTAATTGTGGGTAGCAAGAGCACTTTTGGCAAGGGAACGGTACAAACATTTGTTCCTTTGGAAGGCGGTATGTCGGAGGTTTTCCCAAGGGGTTACGGTCAGTTGAAGGTTACGATTCAGAAGTTTTATCGCATCAATGGTGGAACAACGCAGTTAAAGGGTGTGGAGCCCGATGTGGTTTTGCCCGACGTGTATGATGGCATCGAACAGGGAGAAAAAGAGATGGATTTCCATTTGGAATACGATAAAATTCCTGCAGCGGATTACAAGCCTTTCAACCCGTATAAAGAGGCACAGCGAAAGAAAGCGATTGAGCAATCTGCCAAGCGTTTGCAAAAGAACCCATACTATTCGTTGGTTCAACAGCGTGCCAAGCAGCTGGCGGCGATCCGCACATCGTATACGTATTCATTGAATATGTCGAAGTTTGAGGAGCAAGAGGCCGCGCTTAGAGCACAAGACAAACCTTTGCGTGATTACAAGTACCGCAGTATTTGTGATACGGTGATGGCATTGGACGTGGATATGCAAGGGGTAAAAGGCGATGCGATTAAGGAGGCTCAGAAGTTGGACTGGTTGAAGCGCTATCGCGAGGATGCCGGCATGGACGAGGCGGTAAGAATTCTATTTGATTGGGCGGGCAAGTAATTTTTTAATCCTTCCAAAGGGGTTGGAAAAGTATTACTGCGAGCACAACGATTAAGCCGTCTAACGCGCCTACCAGCGCTATGTCGTTCCAAACGGACGAAACCAAAACAGGGTTCAATGTTTTATTGGATGCTTGCATTCCCACCAAGATTAGGGGGAGAATGACGGGCAGGCTAAGGACGGGGGCTAGAAATCCAGCTTGGTTGGCTTTGGTGGCTATGGCACCGATGAGGGTAAATATGCTGCCGATTCCCGCAATTACGAGGGTTAGATTACAGAAGTAGGCGGCGGGGTGTTGAATAGGGAAGCCCATAAAAAATGCAAAAAGTAGTAGGTTGGCGAGGGTGAGAAGGGTCATTGTGAACCATCCATAAATCATTTTCGACCACAGAATATTTTGCGGTGGGGAGAGCTGGTTAAAATAGATCCATCGTGCGCGGTTTACGCTCAGAAAGTTTTTGGATATGGCTTGTAAAGTGCAGAATATTAGGATGATCCAAAAGAGGCTGCTCCATACTTTTGCGTTGATATTGGGTTGTGATAGAAACGCGAGTAGGGTCATCGTGGCCATCTGCAACAGGGCGGCGGCCAGCACAGCGGGTTTTTTGAGATCGAGCTGAAATTCAGCCCTCACGAGTTTGACCAAATTAGAGAAATTTTCCATCGCGATGAGGCTGCGAAGTTAAATCAAAAGGCGGGTGGATAGTAATTCTTGCATGAAGGGGGTGTAAATCACGAATCAGACTGCGATATTTGCACTTACTCATGTTTAAGAAAATATTGATTGCCAACCGCGGGGAGATTGCCATTCGGGTGATGCGTACTTGCAAGGAGATGGGCATTAAAACAGTGGCTATTTATAGCGAAGCCGATGTTCAGGCGTTGCATGTTCGTTATGCGGATGAGGCTTATTGCGTGGGCGGTGCGGCGAGTTCTGACAGTTATTTGAGGATGGATCGCATCATCGAATTGTGTAAGCAAACAGGCGCTGAGGCAGTGCATCCAGGGTATGGTTTTTTGAGTGAAAATGCGGGTTTTGCGCGGGCTTTGAAAGCGGAGGGCTTGGTCTTGATTGGGCCGAGTGCTGAATCGATGGAGGTGATGGGTAGTAAAATTGCTTCTAAGCAGGCGGTGAAGGCTTTTGGCGTGCCTTTGGTCCCAGGCATTGATGAGGCAATTAAGAATGCGGAAGATGCGTTGCAGGTGGCCATTGAGGTGGGATTCCCGGTGTTGGTGAAAGCCAGTGCGGGTGGTGGAGGAAAAGGGATGCGTGTGGTTGAGAGAAAAGAAGATTTTATTTCGGCGTTGCAAATGGCTCAGAACGAGGCGAGGAATGCATTTGGCGATGATAGTGTTTTTATTGAGAAATACGTTGGTAGTCCTCGACATATAGAGATTCAGTTGATGGCCGATAATTTTGGCAATGCTTGTTATTTGTTTGAGAGGGAGTGCAGTATTCAGCGCAGGCATCAGAAGTTGGTTGAGGAAGCGCCGAGTGCGGTGCTGACTCCTGAACTTCGCCGAGCCATGGGCGAGGCGGCGGTGAATGTGGCCAAAGCTTGTAATTACTCTGGCGCAGGTACGGTTGAGTTTCTATTGAGCGAGTCGATGGAATTCTACTTCCTAGAAATGAATACGCGTTTGCAAGTGGAACACCCTGTCACTGAATTAATTACCGGTGTTGATTTGGTGAAAGAGCAGATTTTGGTAGCGGCCGGACAAAAACTGAGTTTTACGCAAGAGGAATTGAAAATCAACGGTCACGCCATCGAATTGAGAATCTGTGCCGAAGATCCTGTCAATCAGTTTTTGCCTAACGTGGGTACCGTGGAAACATATAAAGTGCCCCAAGGTCCTGGAATTAGGGTTGATGATTGCATGGAGAGCGGGATGGAGATTCCTATTTACTACGATAATATGTTGGCGAAGCTCATCGTTTGGGCACCTACGAGATTGGAGGCGATTGCAAAAATGCGAAGAGCGATCAGTGAATATGTGATTACTGGAATCGAGACGACATTGATGTTTGGTGATTTTGTGATGCAGCACCCCGCTTTTATTGAGGGCAAATTTGATACCCACTTTATTCAGCATTATTTCACCGGAACTGAATTGGATGCGGCAGAATTGGCAGTTGCTGAACAAGAGTTATTATCGATGGCGGCAGTACAGTTTTTTCAGCAGGGCGGTAAGTCCGATGCCATAGTTTCTGAGGCTGTTGGATCGAATCACGGACATACAGATTGGTATTTGCAGCGTAAGGGTTATTAAATTGACGATGCCAAAAATCTTGTTGATTGATGATTTTCACGAGTATTTGCATCAATCGATGCAGGGCAAATTTGAGGTCATCGATTGTCGGGATTGTACCCCAACTGAGGTAGGTAATCTGCTAAATTTGTATCAACCCGAAGGCCTCTTTGTGAGGAGTAAGGTGTTTATAGGCAAAGAATTAATGGTTGCCAGCAGTGGGCTGAAGTGGGTAGGTAGGGGTGGTGCTGGGATGGACAATATTGATGAGGTTTCGGCCCAAGAAATGGGTATCGTCTGCTTCAATGCGGGTGAGGCCAATTCAGATGCGGTTGGGGAACATACACTTGCGATGTTACTGGGTTTGTTGACCCGCTTGCCAAAAGCAAATTCTGAGGTAAAATCTGGCATTTGGGACCGTGAAGGCAATCGCGGGAGGGAATTAAAAGGCAAAACGGTTGGAATTGTTGGATATGGAAATACGGGGTCGGCGGTGGCAGAAAAACTCCGGGGTTTTGGCGTGGAAATTCTGGCCTATGATAAGTACAAAACGGGATTTGGGAACCAATGGGTTTCGGAGGTTTCAGAGGCAGAATTGCTTTCAAAATCTGATGTGATTTCACTCCATATTCCCCTTACTACGGAAACCCGAAATTGGATCAATAAATATCGATTAGATCAATGTAAAATGGGCATTTATTTGCTCAATTTATCGAGAGGAATGACGGTGGATTTGTTGGCAGTTGAAGAGGCCATCAAAAGGGGTCAAATTTTAGGTTTTGCGGCGGATGTTTTACCGATTGAACCGCCTTGGAAGGATTTGGATGAAAATCGAAAGGGGGCATTTGAGCGTTTGATGGAATTAAACCATACAATTTTTTCTCCGCATGTGGGTGGATGGACGGATGAGAGTTATTGTAAAATTTCTGTAATTTTATTCGATAAAATGCTGAAATTGTACGACATAGACGGTAACTTTTGATTGCGGTTGCAAAGGCGATGAAAAATAAATCGCAAGGAACCTGAAATATTCGGGTGCAGAAACTTGATAAATCCTTGCTTTTTGGGTAAACTTGCCAAGTTATAGTTAATCGTATAACGACTTAATAAATATAGAAAACGACCTATGAAGAATATGATACGCAAGATTTTCACGCTGTGTATGGGCTTATTGGCCACTGGCTTGGTGACGGCGCAAACAAACTTTGCCGATTTTAAAATTACCGCGAAGGATGGCGAGAGTAGAAAGTTGAGTGGTGTAACCATTCGGATGATTCTGAACGACATTGAAGTAGCATCGGACACAACGGATTCGGACGGTAATGCCGAATTCACCACGTTGAACCCAGGTATTTACGATGTTTCGGCTACCAAAGAAGGCTTTCCAGATCAGCGATTGAATTCTATTTCTTTGGGCCCTGGTTATAACAATACGGAGGAAATCGTATTTGTGAAATCCGATGGTAAAATGACCGACGTAATTATCCGAGTGAAGGGTAAAAGGACGCCGGTGGATATGATGAAGAACGATGCGGTAATTGATCAAAAACAGATTTTGAATTCGGGTCGTCGTGGAACAAGTTTGTTGGTTGGTACCAACTCCGCCATCATGAGTACTCCACAGGGTATTTCTGTCCGTGGAACAAGGGCGGATGGTAATGGTACTTACGTGGATGGTGTCCGTCAGATTGGTAGCGGCGGTTTGCCAACCTTGGGTACAGAGCAAATTTCTGCAAATGTGGGTGGTATTCCAGCGATGTATGGTGACTTAACGGGTGGTGTTTTTACTAGTACTTCGAAGAGTGCGACAGATAGAATTGTAACGGCGGTTGAAGCCCAGACCTCAACGGGTTTGGATGCGTTTGGTCATAATACGGTGGAAGGATTTATCTCTGGCCCATTGATTGTGAAAGATGTGAAGGATGCTGAAACTGGAAAGAAGCGTAGAATGGTGAAGTTGGGTTATGTGTTAAATGGTAACGTGGGATATTACAAAGATCCCAATCCAACTCGTACAGGTGTTTACGTAGTTAATGATCAAAAATTACAAGAGATAGAAAATAATCCTTTGGTGTTTACTCCAAATGGTTTCGTTAGTACTGCATCCTATTTGCGCGAGTCAGACTTTGACCAATTGAAGGCAAGACCGAATAGTCCTTTGTCAAATGGTAACTTTATAGGAAAATTAGAGTGGCGACCTTCTCAGGGAGTAAGCCTTGTGGGTTATGCGAGTTATTTTTACCAGCAAAGTTTGGCTGGGAGCAACTCTGTAATGAACTTCAAGAACAATGGTAGAGGTGACAACCAGACGTTCCGTGGTTATTTGTTATTTACCCAGAACTTTAAGACAAACAAAGAGAGCTCAATCAAGAACGCGTATTACTCAATTCGTGCAGAATATCAGAATTCTTATTCTGAGAGTAGAGATGCGGTTCACATGGACAATATTTTTAATTACGGATATATAGGTAAATTCAAATCCTACCCTACGGCGGTTTTTGCATATTCTAACAATGATCCGCAGCAGAATCCAAACAGGGAGCCTAAGATTATGCGTGACCAGTTTGGGAATTATGTACAATTGAGGAACTATTGGGAGCAAGTTGGAAACACGGATACGTTGATGACTTACACGGCAAGTGAACTGAATCCGGTAAGAGCAAAATACACACAGAGTATCTATGACTATTACAACGGTAGAGGTTTCAATATTAATGGAATCAATACATTATTGGCAAGTCAAGGATTGGTGAACGG
>JBEGUW010000066.1:0-7942 GCA_041178665.1 Bacteroidota bacterium | reverse complement strand
CGACGAAGGTGGGTGTGGTTTCAGCTTGACAGTATAATGGCTTGCTTAGTGTATCTGGATTAAAGCCCTTAGAATTGAAATCCGTTAGAGAATTCCAATGTACATTCTGGGTTGTCATGTCGTAACGAATAGAATCGTACTGCCCCACCACTCCATTTGCCATAAAAAGCAAACAAATCGTCGTTAAGGTGATTCGTAATCCAAACATCTTATGCAATTTAAGAAATTTCACCCCATAAATCCAATGAGCCCAAATAATTAATAGTTTTGTAACGACATCATGAAAGTGAAATTGCGATTAATACTATTATTGATTACGGCGAGTATCAATCTAAATGCCCAAATCACCAATACGGCCTTTATTGATTCTGTGGGGGGTGAAAAGGTGGGAAAATTGAGTATTTCCGGTTGGATGGATGCGTATTACGCAAAATCTACCTATCGTGACTGGAATCAAAATATTTTCCCTGCGATCATTCCCGGTTTGGTTTCAAACTCGCGCACCAACATGGTCGATATCAATTTGGCCTATGTGGATTTTAGATATGCCACAGATAGAATTAAAATAAGGTTGGTCCCCGCTTTTGGTAGTTACATGGACCAAAACTACCCAGGAGGTTACAGTATTAATAATTTAATGGAAGCCAGTTTGGGTTTAAAACCATGGAGTGAAAAAGATGTTTGGGTTGAGGCTGGATTGATTGGATCGCCTTTCACCAATGAAAACCCGGTTAGCCGAGACCATATCATGTACACTCGGTCTTTGGCAGCAGAATACAGTCCTTATTACCTCGCCGGAGTGAAAATCACTGCTGCATTGTCCAAGCGAATGAAAGGTAGTTTTTATCTGCTCAATGGATGGCAAACCATCAGACAGGAGGAGGAATTTCCGCCAGCAATCACAGGTCAATTGGAATTCACTCTTAATAAGAACAACCTAATCAACTGGAACGTTTACTATCAAGACAGAGAAACGCATCGACGTATTTTCAGCGATATTTATTGGATTGGAACAAAAGATAAGTGGAAATTCACAAGCTGTTTTTATGCGGGGAATGATGAAAGTAAAGTCCTGTCGCCATACAGACCCAATTCTATCCTCCAACGTGATGGATTTTGGTGCAATGCCAATTTTGCAACGAGTTATGAAATAGCAACCAATACTAACCTAAGCGCAAGGGTTGAATTTTACCAGGATTTACATAACAACGTCCATGGGAAAATTTACGGAGCAGCACTTGGTGTCAACCGCAAGTTATTCAATCAATTGTATTGGAGAACCGAATGTAAATGGTGGCAATCAGAAACGTATTCCACCGGCAGAAAAGTCAATATTTTTAACGCCACCACGAGTTTGGGGCTAGGATTTTAGGATTTTCGCAGATCAGAGTACGTCTGAATCAACTGAGATGCAATGTTCTGCGGATCAATTTTGCTTTGCAATGACAATTGCTTTAAGCGTTGCCTCGTCTGCTCTTCCGCTGTTGTAATGGAAATCATGGCCGCGGCCATTTCATCTGCCTTATTTGGATGGAAATACACAGGTAAATCCTCGGTCAATTCGCGGAATACCGATATATTGGAAACTGCCATCGGTAATCCAGCTGCCAAAGCTTCAGCCAGCGGGATGCCAAAACCTTCATTCAAACTGGGATATACGAACCCTGCAGCGCCGGTAACACAATCGATCATTTCCTGACGCGATTGATCCACCAAACAAGTGATTCGATTGCTGAGCCCCAACTTCTCAATTTGCAGTTTTAAAGGCTCCAAAGTAGGCCCATTCAAACCTATTAACGTCAAATTCCAGTCGGTTTGATGCTGAATCAACGCGAACGCATCAACCAATACTGCATGATTTTTACGCTGGGTAAAACTGCTTTGATAAACAAAATAATGCGCATTGATCTGTCGAGTTCTTTGAACATTACCGTCCCCGTAAAACGACGGATCCACAGCCTGATAAACAACCACGGAACAACCCTTTGCGTTTGGATAATATTTCTCCACTTGAGATTGTGTGGCTTGGCTCGTCATGATGAGTCTAGAAGCGTTTTGTATGGCCTTCTTCGTTTTGAAGTCGTATATCAATCGATCAACCCATGGATAATAGGAAGGGAATTCTTTGAATATCACGTCGTGGATGGTACAAACCCCAGCGACCGACGCAGGCAAATCCCAAGGCAATTCATTCGACAAGCCATGAAAGACCTCAACGCCATCTTGAGCAGCCCGCTTCCCCATGCCCCAAGTTCTCCACCATTTTGGTGCATCTACCATCACCAAAGTATAGAGATCAGAGCCATCGCTCCTATTATCTACATAGAGTTTGAGAATTCGAAGCGCCTCAGGATGTGCATGATCCAAAGTATCCAATCGATCAGCGTAAAGAACATATTCGTTCTCAGGAAAATACTTAAAAAGGGATTCGATAAGCATGCGAGAATAATTCCCCAAACCAGAATGGTTGAAGAAAAATCGCTTCGCATCAAATCCGATTTTCATCTACTTGAATCTATTATACAGCAACACTATGCTCACGCAACGCATCGTTCAATGATGTCTTTAAATCGGTACTGGCTTTTCGCTGTCCGATAATTAATGCCGCGGGCACGTAAAACTCACCACCAGGAAATTCCTTTTTGATGTTACCAGGAATCACGACGCTCCTTTCGGGAATATATCCTTTGGGCAACTCCTCTCCCGTTTGCACATCGATGACTTTAGTGCTCATTGTTAGTGTGAGTCCCGCCCCAAGCACAGCTTGCTTACCCACGTGGAATCCTTCCACAACGATGCATCGGCTTCCCACAAAACAATCATCCTCGATGATTACAGGGGCCGCTTGCACAGGCTCGAGTACCCCACCAATACCAACACCACCACTCAAATGCACATTCTTTCCGATTTGAGCACATGAACCCACCGTAGCCCAAGTATCAACCATAGTTCCCGCATCAACGTAAGCCCCAATGTTTACATAGGAAGGCATCATAATCACTCCAGGAGCGATAAAAGCACCGTGTCTTGCTACCCCGTGAGGAACAACGCGAATCCCTAATTCAGCATAATTCTTTTTCAAAGGCATTTTATCGTGAAACTCCATCGGACCGGCATGAAATGTCTCCATTTTACGGGTTGGAAAATAAAGAATCACAGCCTTCTTAATCCAATCGTTCACCTTCCAACCACCCTCTGCCAAAGGCTCCGCAACGCGCATTCTTCCCTTGTCCAATTCTTCAATTACAAATTCGATGGTTTCAACGGTTTTGGCTTCGCTCAAAAGGGCACGATTCTCCCAAGCTGATTCTATGATGGATTGTATGGTAGTCATCTGATAAATTTTCAGCAAATTTGCATTAGAAACTTCTGAAACCCTATTTATGAACCGCATTTCTGTCCGCATTTTTTCAATCCTTACCATTTTTGCTTCAAACGCTGTTTTAGCCCAATCTACTGGCGATGCTGTTATCGGCAAAAAGTCGACCCCAAACAGCACGTCAGCGCTTACGATCGATGCCTGTTTTAGTCCAAAATACTATCCCAAAAATGCCAAATTGTATGGATGGATCACCAAGACTGATTTGGCCGAAGTGATTGATGGAGTGGTTTATACCGTATCGCCCCAGTTGGTGAAAACATCATTGATCAAAGTGGATTCATTCATTCAACTGACCAAAACTGCGATCAAAGCTACTTCAGGTGAGACTGTCGATATGTTTGGTTTCCCAATGATTCATTGGACAGCCGATTATCAAGGTTGGTTCGAAGTAGGTCGATTTGTTATGACGGTGGATTTCAAAAAGACCGTGACGGACAACCTCATGTTTGGACCGGTTCAAGTCAAATATTCAATTCACGGTCAATCTGAAGAAGCGCAAGCCACTGAATTCTCTCCCGATGCTGAACTCATCGCGGTAATAAAAAAAGACAACCTATATGTCACCGGCAGAAAAACGTCGGCCTCAAAAAACTTGGCGAGCTCTAAATCTGGCGAAATCCAAATCACCAAGGATGGTGGCAATGGCATTGTTTACGGTCAGAGCGTGCATCGCAATGAATTCGGCATCAGCAAAGGCCTTTTCTGGAGCGCCGACAACGACAAATTGGCTTTTTATCGCATGGATGAGCGCAGGGTAACTGATTATCCACTTTTTGGCGTTCAGACCCGACCTGCAAAAGCCAACAGCATCAAATACCCGATGGCCGGCGATAGCAGTCACACCGTAACCTTGGGCATTTACCATTTATTATCTGATCAATTGGTTTATCTGAATACTCAGGGCACTTACGACCATTACCTAACCAATATCATATGGACGCCTGATAGCAAATTCATTTATGTTAGCTGGGTTAACCGCGATCAAAACAAAATGGAATTGCGCAAGTACGATGCGGTTTCGGGAGGATTGGTGAGCGTTGATTACCAAATGAGTCATCCCAAATTTGTTGAGCCAGAGAATGGCCCTCTATTTATCCCTGGATCTAACACAGATTTTCTCTTGCAATCCGAGTCAGATGGATGGAATCACTTATACCTGTTCAAATTTGCCAACAAACGCCCCATCATTAAGCAAATTACCAAAGGAAATTGGGAAGTGACCGATGTTTTGGGTTTTACGAAAGACGGTAAATATTTGTTGTTTGAAAATACGATGGCTTCGCCCTTGGAGCGACATGTGCATGCCTTGGACTGGGCGATGAGCAAAGTAGATGCCACAGGAATGAAGATCAAATCCATCGATTTAACTCCTTCCAATGGAACGAATAAATGTTCTTTCAATACTGAAAACGGACAAATGCTTAACATTTTCTCGAGCACACAAACCCCTCGCAAAATTTTCTGGATTGATGTACCTAACTATATTGTAACAAACACCTCAAAAACCAAACCCTCAAATGCTTCAGTGTCGGTTGTACCAGCAAGCGCGATGGTAACTTTGGGCGACGGTGTGAATCACCGAGTTCTTTTTGAATCCCCCAACCCCATTGCCAGCCTCAATTTGGGCAAAATGGAAATCAATAAGCGTATGGTGAATGGATTTGAGCAGTATTCTAGAACTTTCTACCCAAGCAACTTCGATCCAAATAAAAAATATCCTGTTGTAGTCTATGTTTACGGAGGACCCCACGCCCAGATGATCACCAATTCATGGTTGGGCGGCGGAAACCTTTGGATGCACTATATGGCAGAAAACGGATACATCGTTTACACCCAAGACAACAGAGGTTCTTCTCACCGCGGATTAGCTTTCGAAAATGCGGTTCACAGACAATTGGGCACTGCTGAAATGGCGGATCAGTTGGATGGTTTGGCATGGTTGAAATCACAAAAATGGTGCGATTCAACCCGTGTAGGTATTCATGGATGGAGCTTTGGCGGATTTATGACAACCAGTTTAATGACACGCACACCCGGCAAATACAAAGTGGGTGTGGCTGGAGGTCCCGTTATCGATTGGAGCTACTACGAAATCATGTATACCGAGCGATATATGGACCGTCCTGATGAGAATCCTGAGGGTTACAAAGCCAACAATTTGTTGGGCTATGCCGATAGATTACAGGGCAGGTTGTTGATGATTCATGGTGCCGATGATGACGTGGTTGTTTGGCAGCACAGTTTGATGTTTGTGGATAAGGCAGTAAAGGCGAAAAATGCCCAACTCGATTACTTTGTTTATCCAGGACACAAGCACAATGTGGTAGGTCCAGATCGCGTGCATTTATACAAAAAGATTAGTCAGTATTTCTTCGACTTCTTGTAGTAAATTGCGGCATGAAGATGGCGGAACGACTGACTTTGGTAGAATGTCCCCGCGATGCAATGCAGGGCATCAAAGCTTTCATCCCTACTCAATTAAAAATCAAATACCTCACAACCCTATTAAATCAAGGTTTTGATGTATTAGACTGTGGCAGTTTTGTGAATCCGGAATCCATTCCTCAGATGGCCGATACCGCCGAAGTCGTTCAGGCGATTAGCGAAATCGAAACCCAAACAAAGCTTTTGGTCATTGTGGCCAATGAAAGAGGTGCATTACGAGCCGTAGCCTATCCCAAAATAAAATATTTAGGATTTCCGTTGAGCGTGAGTGAAACCTTTCAAAGAAGGAACACAAATGCTAGCAGAGACGAGGCATTTCGTAGGTTGGCGAGGATTCAAGACATCGCAATAGCCAGCGGAAAAGAAGTCGTTTGTTATTTAAGCATGGCATTTGGCAATCCCTATGGCGATTTATGGTCGGCTAGCGAAGTCGCAGAGTGGGCCTCAAAGATTGCGTCCCTAGGCATCCGAACGATTTCATTATCGGATACGATTGGAAGTGCTAATTCGCAGCAACTGGGCGACATGTTCACTGAGATACATCATAAATTACCTCACGTACAAATTGGAGTTCACTTACATGCAAAACCCCATGAGTGGTTTGAGAAAATACAAGCCGCTTATGAGCATGGCTGTAGAAGGTTTGATGCTGCTTTGGGAGGATTTGGAGGATGCCCTATGGCAAAAGATGATTTGGTAGGTAATATTCCAAGTGAAGAGGCTTTTGCATGGCTTTCAACACAGCAACCGACAAAACTCATACCCAACATTAATTGGGCCCAGTTGAAGCATCAAGCCTTTGAGGTTTATGCTGGAAATGATAATTAATCGACCCTAATTTGGGAGAATTAGTATTTTTAGGCCAAATGCTTCTCCGATTTCAATAAGTCAATGATAGTATCCAATTTCTGCATCAATTCTGTATTGGCTGAAGCCAATGCTTCATGACTCACGCCTCCAATGGCTGTGCTTACCGGGGTATCAGCAAAAAGATCAACCATCGTGATTTCTAATGTTGCACAAATACGTTCTAGGGTATCTACCCGCATTGTGTGCTTCTTTAACATGTAGTGAAATCCTTGTTCACTTAACTCGCATCTACGAGCCAATTCTTTAATCGGAATCCGTTTGGCAGCTGCCAAATTTTTAATTTTGTTGTAATCGAATGTCGCCACAGTGATATTTTTCTTTAATTGATAAAATCCATACAAACCCTAAGGAATTCAATAGGTTTTGCAGTATTAACTGAATCAATCGACCAATATTCTACTGGTTTTGTTGGCTAAACAAATGATTGTGACACTTCAATTACCATACAACTGTAAGTGCTTATATAACAATTTGTTAGAATTGTCTGAGTAGTGTAAAAAGTAAATTTTTTCTCGAAAAATATTCTCGAAAAAATCCAATATCAATAAAAACGGCGCCTAACTACTAGTTCAGTTTCGCGTTATTTACGATCGATTGCACTAGTTCTTTGTAGTTCTTTCCGATTGGCAACTGCTTTTGCCCGATGACAACTGCATTGTTTTGTATCGCTTCGATATGACTTTTTGAAACGATGTAACTCCGGTGAATTCTCACAAAACGTTCCGCAGGGAGGGCTGTTTCCATGTTGCGCATTGTCTGCAATGTCACAATTCTCTTTTCATTGGAAATCCAAATTTTGACATAATCTGCAAACGCTTCCACGAATAGGATGTCGTTGTAGGCGATTTTTTGATGCTGACCATCCACCTTTACAAATACAAAATCCGGTTTAACACTGACGTCTTCATTGGTGCCACGTTTTATAGAAATATACTCCTCTAAACGTTTGATCGCCTTTTCCATCCTCTCAGGGGAAATGGGCTTGAGCAAATAGTCTAGTGCTTCAAACTCAAACGCATCGGCAGCAAAATTGGTATGGGCTGTCGTGAAAATGACCGCATGGGGCGCAGGATACTGATTTTTCACCAATTCTAACCCAGTAATGCCTGGCATTTGAATATCGGTAAACACAACATCCACCTGGTTTGATTCAAGCCAATTCATTGCATCGCCGGCATTAGAGAATGTGTTTACAATTTCAATCCGTGGAAAATTGTGCAAATGCGATTTTAGCACTTCCAAGGC
>JBEGUW010000065.1:0-8041 GCA_041178665.1 Bacteroidota bacterium | reverse complement strand
GGCCGCATTGCGGCCCTCTCTCGTTAATATCTCCAAAAAAAATCCTTGGAATTATTTTACATCCACCAATTCGGTGTCGAAAATCAAAGTGGCATTTGGAGGAATTACCCCACCCGCACCTTGCTTTCCATAACCCAATTTAGATGGGATGATCAATTTGTATTTTGCACCTACACTCATCAAGGCAATGCCCTCGTCCCAACCTGGGATTACTTGACCTACGCCCAATTTGAAATCGATTGGCTGACCTCTCTTGTAAGAGTTGTCGAACTCAGTGCCATCGTCCAACTTTCCGCTGTAGTGAACACTTACGTTTTTACCAGAAACGGCTTGAACGCCTGTTCCCGCTTGCTCAACAACATACCACAATCCTGAGGCAGTTTGTTTGGCTGTAGGGTAGTTGGTTTTTACCCAATTTTCAAATCCTTCTGTGAGAGATTTGATGGCCGCTTCGGCTTTAGCTATATCGTCTGCTTGCATTTTCTTGAAAGTCGCATCATCGGATTTGAAAGATTTCGCTTCTTTTCCTTTACGGATGATGGTAAGTTTTTCGATTTTATCGTCTTGTGCGATGGCGTTTACGACATCCATTCCACTCACTACGTGACCAAAAACGGTGTGTTTATCGTCGAGCCATCCGGTAGCTGTATGGGTGATGAAAAACTGTGAACCGTTGGTGCCGGCTCCGGCGTTAGCCATCGACAAAATTCCTGGGCCTGAGTGACGCAAACTCTTTACGAATTCGTCGGCGAACTGATATCCTGGGCCACCGCTTCCATTTCCTAGTGGGTCGCCACCTTGAATCATGAAATTGGCGATTACTCGGTGGAATTTCAAACCATCGTAGTAAGGGGTACCTGCGGGTTTTGCTGTGTTAGAAATTGTGCCTTCGGCCAATCCAACAAAATTGCAAACCGTTAGAGGGGTTTCTTTGAAATTCAACTGTAGCAAAATGGTGCCTTTGTTGGTGGTCATTTGTGCATACAGGCCATCTGCCAACTGGGGCTGACCGTCTTGTTCTAAATTCTCGTTATCCATGTTGTAATTAATTGCTGCGCTGTTGCCCCAAGCCATCTGGCTGAAGCTGCTAACCGCCAATGCGGCGAGGGTAGTGAGTGTATTTCTCATTGATGTAAAATTATTTCTCGGGTTTTCTTTGGCAATTTCTGTACCACAATTTCGTAACTGTGGTTTATGAGTGATTCAACGAACGGCATGGACAATCCTTCAAAAGTAATTTCGTTCCAGTGGACTTTACTCATGTGGAAAGCCCCTTTGATTTGGGGATGCTCTGCCCGCAGTTCTAAGGCTTTTTCAGGGTCGCATTTTAGGGCAATAGACTGAAATAATTCAATGTCGCCAAGGCAAAACATCTTACCCGCAACTTTCCATACGATGGTAGTTTCGTTGAACGGGAATTCGGCCGTTACCATGGCTTTGGATTCACAAATTTGTTGCACCCAGTCAAAATGTTGCATGTTGTGGGAAAAATGCTGACCACAAATCTAATACTCCCCTTTAATTTTGAAAAAATTAATTACATGCGTCGTTTAATCTATTGTCTCACTTTGGTTGTTTGTGGTTGGATTCCGGCCACTGTGTATTCTCAGCCCCAAAAAGAAAAGAATTACCCCTTGGTTAGAAAGGTGCTGGCATCGGCCTTGGAGGTAAGAAATGGTGTCGCCTACGCCCCTATGAAAGCCAATTCCCAGATGGAGGGGTCTTCGCCATTCACAGGCATCGCCATCGTATTGTGGCCTGATAATCGGATCAATACGGAGCAAGGGTATTTGAATGGGTATAAAAATGGCACTTATAAGGAGCTAACCGAAAAAGGGATTTTTGTGGCCGAAGAGACCTGGGAAAGTGGTAAGAAAAATGGCTATTTTAAATACGCCGATGAAAAAACTGGGGTCGTTGTAGTGGAAGGTAGTTTTAAAAACGACAGTTTAGATGGTGAAGTGAAAGGGTATTATATGAACGGTTTGCCGATGTACGTTAAACATTACCGTGAAGGCGCTCGGCAAGGTTCGGCCATTTCTTATTTCGACAATGGAAAGGTGGAGCAGATTGCGAATTTTGATAACGATATGCCCGATGGTGCTGTGATTTCTTATTATCCTGATTCAATTTTACGATACGTTAAGGAATACAAAAAAGGAATGCCACATGGTAGATATTATTTGTTCCATCGCAATGGTTGCGCGGCCAATGAAGACTATTATAAGGATGGCAAGCACGATAGTATTTCTCGTGTATACGATGCGGTGACATGCAATTTGATTGCCGAATCTAGATGGAAGACGGGCAAGCGAAATGGGGCGTTTATCGAATACAATGCTTTTGGCGATACGCTTCGCATCGAAACGTTTAAAGAAGATCAGCGTGATGGTCGATTCATGGAAATGAAAGACGCTTGGGATGATGCCATCAAGAAGATGAAGTTGCAGGTAGAATCGGAAGGGATGTTCGAAGAGGGTGTGAGGCAAGGTCCATGGGTTCACGGTCAGGTAAGTCATTACCAGCAAAGAAGTGGGTCGTATTTGGATGGCGAAATGGTGGGTCGATGGATTTTTATGGATAACAATGGCGCGCCTTTGGTGGAGCAGGTGTACGACGATAAGGGTGAGGTGTTAAAGGAGAAGTATTTCAAAGCAAAAAAGCGTTGATGGGGCAGGGGGATTTAGAAAAGACAAGCAATATTGAGCCCTTTGTTTTGGGTCTAACAGGGTTGTCGGGCGCGGGAAAAACGTTTTTTGTTGATGCCCTTCGAGCTCGGTTGGGCGATGCGGTCACGGTTGTTGGCTTTGATGATTATTACAAGCCACTAGAAATGCAACATGTAGATGAGTTTGGTGAGGCCAATTACGATTTGCCATCTGCCTTGTTTTCGGAGCGATTTCATGAGGATTTGATGAGTTTAATTGCTTATCGACCTGTGTTGATCAAGAAGTATCAGTTTGAAAACTACGACGCTCCCGATCGTACGGAAATTGTAAGTCCGGCACCAATTTTATTGGTTGAGGGTCTGTTTGTGATGGATTATATTGCGGTGGATTCGTTGCTGGATTACCGGATTTTTATTGATTGTGATTTGGAGTTGTGTTTTCAGCGACGCAAAGACAGGGATGTCAGGGAGAGGGGGATTCCGCTAAAGCGAAGTTTGCATCAATGGGAGTACCATGTGATGCCAGCATTTAACAATCACATTTTGCCACACAAGAATCGTTGTGATTTGGTGATTGAGAACAATGGGCCAGCGGATGAAAACGTGAATGCGATTATCGAGCACATCAGAAGTCATGCCCACCCATCGGTACTGTCGGCAATTAGAGGGGTGATTTCCTGAGATTACAAGGTGATAATTTCTGATCCGCGAAGCTGCGTATCGTAGATGGCATAGGTGGCGGGGCCAAAAATGCCTGCAACTTCTCCTGGGTTAATTAAGAGTGCATTGCCAAATTTCTGCTTGAGTGATTTATGGGAATGTCCAAAGCAAACCAAATCGTACCAGCCGGTTTTGATCATCGTTTTTGCATAAAAGTGGTAGTGCGAAACACCAATTTTTACCCCATCGATTTCTAATAAACAGTCTTCATCGCCTATGTATTCGCCATAAAGTTTAATTGTGGGGAACTGGGCTGCTATTTGGGTGAGCTTAAATCGGTCGCCATCGTTGTTGCCCCAAACTGCGTGGATCTCTAGGCCGCTCTGTCCGAGTTGCTTCATCACAAAGGGAGCGCAGAAGTCGCCGCAATAGATTAATTTATTGATGCCTCGTTCTTTGATTTGGTTGATGGCCAATTCGAGATTCTTAAGGTTATCGTGTATGTCCGAAAAAATGGCTATTTCCATGGTTGTGGGTTAAAAAATTGATTCGAAGGTACAAAAGGCCTTTAACTTTGTAATATATATTATGGCAATCATTATCACAGAAGAGTGTATTAACTGCGGGGCTTGCGAGCCTGAATGTCCTAACAATGCGATTTACGAAGCTGGTGTTGAGTGGGCTCTTGCCGATGGTACGGGTGTTACGGGCGAGTTTTTGTTGGCCGATGGCCGATTGGTAAATGCGGATGAGAAATTCGCGCCAGTAAGTCAGGAAGTGTATTTTATTGTGCCCGATAAATGTACCGAGTGCACGGGTTTCCATGAGGAGCCCCAATGTGCTGCGGTTTGTCCGGTAGACTGTTGCGTTCCGGATCCTGATCACGAGGAAGACGTGGCTTTGTTGTTGGATCGAAAAGAGCGATTGCACTTATAAATATGGTAAAGCGAATCTGTCTACAGTCGTGGGTTCCGTTGCGCGCTTCGAGCAGTTCGAAGAGTGAGATGGTGAGTTCGATGTTGTTTGGGGAGGTTTGCAGTGTGGTGGGAAGTGATGGCGAGTGGTTGCAGGTAAGGACGGATTTTGATGGATATGTGGGGTGGATTCCTGAAATGTATTTGAGGGATTTTTCTTCGTTTGGAAAAACGGATTGGGTTATAGTTTCCGAGTTAGGGAGTTATTTTTTGGGCGATGAAGGGGATAAGATCCTATTGTCGCCTGGATGCCGCGTCCCGGATTCAGGTCAGATTGTTATTGACGGTGGGGCTTATTATTACCGCGGCGGTAAATTTTTGGTGGCCGGAGCCGCGTCAGCGGCGGAGGCTTTCCTAAATACCCCCTATTTGTGGGGCGGTCGTTCCATTTGGGGCATCGATTGTAGTGGCCTGGTGCAGGCCGTTGGACAGATGTTGCGCATTAATATGCCCCGCGATGCCTATCAACAAGCCCTTTGCGGGGTTCATGTGATGTGGGATCAGCGCAAGCCAGGCGACCTAGCCTATTTTGCCAATGCCGAGGGGAAAGTGACCCATGTAGGAATTCTGTTAGACGATGGTAGAATCATTCATGCCTATGGTAAAGTTCGGGTCGATCAGTTAACCGCCAATGGCATCGTGAATGAACAAACAGGTTTGCTGACGCATAAATTGTTCGATATCAAAACTTGGTCCCAAATAGTGTAAACTTGCCATCCAAGCCTTTATGGTAAACCTAGATAATTATAAACAATTAAAAATGTCGAAGTATAAGATTCATACCATACATTTAGGTAGGTATGTTTTTCTAAGATTTTTGCTATTAATGTTTTTGGGTTTGTCGTTTACAGCAGTTGCTGAAGGTCAGACATCGTACGTAAAACCCAAGTCTGCGGTCCCTGGATACACCATGTACGTGGAAATTACTACCCCTGCGGATTTGCAATTTGTGGCTAGTAACCTTCCCAATTTTGTGCAGGTTCAGCGGATTCGGGTATCTGCCGACATCGATATTGCGCGTGTTGCGGCGGTCTTGGGAAAGCTCGATAATTTGGAAGAGGCCGTGTTACAGCGATATCAAGGTATTCTTTCCGATGAAGATTTAAGTCAGTTGGAATGGTTACATAGTCTGGTGCTTTATGTTCCCGACGGGAAAGAGGATGCTTTGTTGATGAACAAAAATTGGTCGTTGATTCCCGGTGTGACCTTGGTGTTTCAGACGGTCCCTGACGATTATTCGTTTTTTAAAGATTGGAAGGCCTGTAAACGCATAAGTTTAATTGCGCCGTACAATCAGAAGGAGGCGAGCTTGGCCATCGATGCGGTGGTGGATTATTTGCCCAATACCGAAGAGCTAGGGGTGTCGTTGGATCGGTTGTATCATCTGCCGGTTGGTGTTAAGTCGTTGACGAAGTTGCATCGTTTGAATATCATCGACAATGCATCGTGGGTGATGGAAAAAGACGTGACATTACTCGGCGATATGTCGATTCAGGTGGGGTATTACGAAAAGAGCATCGTAATGACAAAGCGCAATGGGGCAACGGAGGAGCAGAGTAGAATCCATCCGATCTCCTTGCATTATATGACTTCGGACCCAACGCTATTGAGTGCGGAACAGAAATTTATCAGTGACTTTTTTCCGGTTGTTGCGTCTTCGGAGGAAGGGGAAATTGCGGATCCATCGGCTGAAAAGTACAACGATTTTGCACTTTCAATCCCTTTGACACCTTTGCAGGGTAAGTCGCAGTTTCCAAAGCCCATCACCGAGCCGTTGCTTAGGGATTTTTCAGAAGGATGGTTCGAATTTTCGGGGAATAACAGTGAAGATCGATTGTTTGCAGCCGATCAATCGTTGGTTGTTATGGTGCCAAAAGGCGGGATGGTTACAGCGGATGGTAAAGATTGGCTGGGGTCCTATCGCTTGAGAATCAAGGTTATGAATGATGTTCAACGACAGATGGCCTATGCGCCGTTGCTTACGCTTGATAGTGGCGGTAGGAAATATACGTTGGCTTCTTCTATGGTTTTGGACATCGAAGCGTTTTCGGGCAAACAGGTGTTAAAGGTGAAAGATGGCTATTTTATTGAGGTGAGATTCGTTTGTGCGCCAGATTACAATGCTCGTTTTTATGCATGGGATGCAACAAGGAATCGTTGGAAGAATCATTATGATTACGATTATGATTTTACGGACGACAATATTGCGGCTATAGATTTTTATCAGTTTTATGCGGGAAGAAAAACAGCTACAGTTCAGACTTCGGTAAATTTGGCTGGTTTGGAGGAGCGGATTGGGACACAGGGATATAATTACTTGTTAAATCCGGAGGAAAGTAAGCAAGCGCTGGCTAAGTTTTCAGAATTTCAAGTGGCTAGGGTTGGTGAGAAAGCCGCCAATGAAAGCCAAACCCTATTGCGTCGTGGTAGGGGTGTGATTGGGGTGAGAAAGTATCAAGGCAAGGAAGCCACGGAAAAAGGGGTGTTTGAAATGGTTCTGTATGATAAAACGGAGCTGTTGTTTCCTGAGTTGAAGCCGTTGAGGGATTATCCCCTTGCTTTTCGCACAAATTGGGACAAGAAAGAGGTGATGGACTTGTTTTTTAGGGCACATAAGTTTTGGGATTTTTCACTCTATCAAAGTGGAAATCAAGTGAATATTTTACTACGAAGTTCAGAGGGGTTGTATCAAATCGAATTGTTACAGCCGAAAACGCGCTGGTCCGACAATCCGAAGAAGGCAAGCCGTGAGCAGGTGAAATTTGAAAAGTTGATCCGACAAGTATTGGCTTTGCATTTGCAAAAAGACCACGCTTTTCAAGTGTATCAAGGTCAGCAATTTCAAAAACAATTTCAGCAAACCGCTGTTTTGGCATTGGAAACGGGGGCATTGCCGAAGGGTATCGTTAGGAATTCATTTAAGATTAGGAGTTTGGGACGATTCGCTTGGGCATCGCCGATGGCTCCCGATTCGGTAATGACATTAAATGTGGTTGTTTCGGATCAAGGACAGGCACCTATAGATGTTGCTCAGTTTGTTGTGGGCTATAAAAAACCCGATGCGGCGCAGGTATACTCTGTTCCAACAGGAGCAATCACACCCGTAATGCAGACCCGAGAATTTTTATTGCAATTGGATCCTGCTAGGGTCGCTTTTTTTGCCGCGAAAGATACCGAGGGGAGGTTTTACGCATTAACAGGCGATGCATTCAGAAAGCTAGAAATCAAAAATAATAGTCTGATGTATTTGCCATTGCAATTGGCTGGTGAGCAGTTGTATAACGATGAATCGTTGCGCACTTTGTTGAATTTGCCTAAAAAGAAAACCACGCCATGAGTTACGATTTGATCTTGTTGTCTTTAGCGCTGTATTTTTTTATGCTGCTTTTTGTGGGGTATGTGACGGGGAAAAAAGCGAACGACAATGGTTATTTTGTTGGCAATAAGCAGAGTATTTGGTGGATGGTGGCGCTGGGAATGCTCAGTGATAGCATGAGTGGTGTTTCCTTTATTTCTGTACCAGGCGCGGTGAATGTTGCCCATTGGAGTTATATGCAAGTTGTATTTGGCTATGTAGCCGGTTACTTCGTGATAGCCTATGTTTTATTGCCTGTGTATTACAAGCAAAATTTGACGTCCATCTATTCCTATTTGGGTACGAGATTGGGCTTGGAGCACCAGAGGGTGGGTGCTTCATTTTTTGTTTTGTCGCGGTTGTTGGGTAGCGCAGCTCGTTTGT
>JBEGUW010000064.1:0-8395 GCA_041178665.1 Bacteroidota bacterium | reverse complement strand
TCTATTTGTTGCGCAACAAATAATCAAATCGTTGTTATTGAACTGGATGATTACCGAAAAAGACAATTCGGCCCATCATTTTTGAGTGTAATCGATTATTTGAATGGGGAATTGGGTTCTTTTTTGATCACGTTATAAGTGAGTCGATCCGCCAGTTTTGGAAACCATTTGTTGATGAAAACAGCCATTTTGCCCTGTAGTGTAAGGATAAGGTAACTGCGTTTTTTGTCGATGGCGTTCCAGATGGCCTCGGCTACCGCCTCGGCCGACGTTAATTTGTCTTCTTTCAAAGGAGAATCATTCTGTTGAGAACCATTCTGATCCAACGCCGACTTTCTAATGTTGCTTTCGGTATATCCCGGACAAGCAATTAATACGTTAAGACCGGTTTCGAGGTTCTCGCATCGCAAACTCTCCAAAAATCCTTGCATCGCAAATTTACTGGCACTATAACCCGTTCTCGCAGGCAGTCCCTTGAATCCAGCGATTGAAGAAATGCCAATAACCGAGCCCTTGTTTTGTAAAAGTTGGGGTAGGGCGTATTTGGTGCAGTAAATAGCGCCCCAAAAGTTGGTGTCCATCAGACGTTTGAGTACAGATAAATCCGTATCGACAAAAATGCCGCGCATCGAAATACCCGCATTGTTGATCAGTACGTCGATTCTATTGAGATTTAGAAGGCTTTGCTCTATGAAGGTTCTACAGTCGTTTTCAAGACACACATCGCCAATGAAAGTAAAGACCTTTAGATTGCCGGTGCCATCGGATTGTTTAATTTGATTTGAACACAAAGCAGCGGTTTCAGCCAATGATTCTACCGACCTAGCCATCAATCCAACTGAGTATCCACGCTTTACTGATTCAACGGCCAAAGCCCTTCCTATGCCGGAAGAAGCGCCAGTGATAAGAGCAACGCGCGGATTCATATTACGATTTCCATTTGATGGAACATCCTACCGCAGGAATTTCTGGGTAGTCGATTTCCAATCCATCCAACGCAAACTCTATCGCATCTTCCAGATATACACGCATTACGGCAGCCTCATTTTCCCAAGAATCATCAATGGCACCCTTGTAAACCAACTCTCGTCGCGCATTGAATAAAAATACCTCAGGCGTTCTTTCTGCACCCAACTGTTTCAGTACTTCTTGCGACTCGTCGTGCAAATAGGGAAACGGAACTCCGTATTGAGCTACCAATCGCTGCATTTCAGCAAAGCTATCCATTGGTTTTTGACTCGCATCATTGCCGTTGATAGCCAAAACACCCAAATTGTCTTCTTCATATTGCTTCGCCAACGATACGATTCTTGGCCAATAGGCAAGGGCATAAGGGCAGTGATTACATGTAACTACAATAAGCAATGCACTTTTGTCCGACAAATGGTATGTGCTAATAGATTGACCAGTAGTGCTTTTAAGTTCGAAATGCTTTAAATTATCTCCAATATTCATGTTCTGTAATTGAATCGCAATTTACACAATCCTTTGAGAATTTGTGGGTTTTTTGTGGGTCAAGAAGTTTGGCAACATGGCTTGATTGGGGTTACTTTGCAATAATGGATCAATTTGTTGTTTCGGCTAGAAAGTATCGTCCAACCACGTTCGAAGATGTGGTAGGTCAGCACCAAGTGGCTGAGACGTTGATGCATGAAATCAACAACAATAAATTGGCTCAGGCCTTTTTGTTTACCGGTCCTAGAGGTGTTGGAAAAACCACTTGCGCTCGGATTTTGGCCAAAGTGATTAACGCCCAAGATGGGGGAGATCCTAACCAAGATTACGCTTTCAATATTTTTGAATTGGATGCAGCGAGTAATAACTCGGTAGAGGATATCCGCCATTTGATTGATCAAGTGCGAATCCCGCCACAAGTTGGCAAGTATAAGGTGTATATCATCGATGAGGTACACATGCTGTCGACCCAGGCTTTCAATGCCTTCTTGAAGACATTGGAGGAGCCACCGACATACGCTATCTTTATTTTAGCGACTACGGAGAAACACAAGATTCTGCCTACGATTTTAAGTCGATGCCAGGTATTCAACTTCAATCGCATCGAAACTAAGGACATGGTTTCACATTTGGAGGGTATTGCGAAGAAGGAAAACATCAGTGCGGAATTGGATGCCTTGCATTTGATTGCCCGCAAAGCCGATGGTGGACTCAGGGATGCACTTTCTATGTTTGATCAGTTGGTGAGTTTTGGTGGCGGACAAATCACATACGATTCAGCGGTAGATATATTGAGTGTCTTGGATTTAGATACATTCTTTAATGTGTCGTCCATGTTATTTCAATCGCAAATATCCGATGCTTTAATGGCCTATGATGCCATTGTGAAAAAAGGGTTTGATGGATCTACTTTTTTGGGAGGTTTGGCATCGCACTTTAGAAATTTGGCGGTTAGTAAAGAGACGAAAACCCATTCATTGTTGGATGTGTCAGATTCGTTCAGAGCGAAGTATACAGAACAATCGCAGCAGTTCAGTTTTGCTTTTATTTTAAACGGTTTGAGTTTGGTTTCTGAGGCCGAGGATAAGTATAAATCTTCGCGCAATCCGAGGTTGCTCGTTGAGTTGTTGTTGATGAAGCTCGGACATTTACAGTCGTTTATTCAGAATATCCCTTCCCTTGAGGAAGTAAAAAAAAAACTGAGTAATTCGGAGCCGATTAAGCCCTCATCCTTCAAAAATGCACCCAGCATCGTAGAAGAGAAAGTGAAGCCTGCCCCACCAAAGATTATTGAGAAAGTTGTTGTAGCGGAGAAGGGTAAATTATCTGGTTTTGAAGCCTTTAAACGTCAAAAGGAACTGCAAGCAAAAAACGATTCTGAAGCAACTGAAGATGATGACGCTGATACATCTGGAGTATCTCAATCCAATGGGCTGACGGGGGTGTCGGAGAGCCATCAGCTTGTGGATACCGATTTGGGAAGTGATTCAAATGTTGCAATAACCGACAGTCCTAAACCGGTAAAAGTGGTTTATCAGACATTGGATGAGGCCTATGTTGGGTTTTATCAAACCCAGAGCCCGAGGATATTGACCTGCTTAAAATCATTGAAATATCGTTTGAATGATAGTCAGTTGGTTATTGAATTGTCTACATCAGGGCAAGAATCGATTATCGAGGAAATAAAGCCTCAAATGATGCAATTCTTAAGATCACGATTAAAACCAAATCCGGTAAAAAACATCGGATGGGAAATGGGAGAAATTCAGGTGGTTGAACGACGACCTTATACCGATAAAGAAAAATTGGATTTTTTGGTGAAAAAGCATCCTGCATTGGGTGAAGCCCTAGAATCACTGCATTTAAGATTGCCATAATTAATTCCGTTTTCCGGCCAAACACCCAAATTTCTTTGTTATTTTTGTAGACAACATTCATGGCTGAACTTTCTTTTCAAAACACGTCGGTAGCCTTTGCTCACAAGAGCGATGCAGAGTTGTCTAAGGCAAAGATGTTGTTTAAATCCTTCAATTATCCAGCATTATTAACGTATGGTCCAGCTATGGCAAAAGTGGCTGTGGGTTTGGGACTTAAGTTTACCATTAAAAAGACCATTTTTGAGCAATTTTGTGGTGGCGAGACCATTCATGAGTGTGATCGTGCCATTGATTCGTTGGCAAAAAGTGGCATCGGTACTATTTTGGATTATTCGGTTGAAGGCGAGGAGAGTGAATCTACTTTCCAATTAACGGCCGCTGAAATCCTAAAAACTATTGAAAGAGCAAAAGGTAATAAAGATATCCCGTTCTCGGTATTTAAAACCACCGGTGTTATGTCCTCTGAGGTTTTGGAAGCGGCTTCATCGGCCATCGAGAACAATGATATTAGAGACATCTCATTGGTAGAGAATCATTTGAATTCTAGCTTGAAATCAGATTGGCAGAAAGGATTTACGCGTTTTATGTCGTTGTGCAACGCCGCCGCCAACAGTGAAGTCCAAATATTTGTTGATGCCGAAGAGACTTGGCTTCAACCGGCAATTGATTTGATGGCAACCTATGCTATGGAACAGTTGAATACGACGAGGGCATGGATTTTTAATACTTTGCAGATGTATCGACATGATCGATTGGCGTACCTTCAGCATCAAGTCGCTGAGAATAAATGTAAATACGGATACAAACTGGTGAGAGGGGCATACATGGAAAAGGAGAGGGCTAGAGCAATGAAAATGGGGTATCAAGATCCAATTCAGCCAAATAAAGAAGCCACCGATAGGGATTATGATGCTGCCGTTGCCTTTTGTTTGGTGAATCATAATTCTGTTTCTGTTTGTATCGCTACGCACAATGAGAATTCATCTATGTTGGGGGCTAATTTGTTGGCAAAGCAAGGTTTGGATAATGGCGATATCAAAGTTTCATTTTCTCAATTGTTGGGGATGAGCGATCACATTAGTTTTAATTTATCGAATAGTGGCTATAGAGTGAGTAAATATGTACCTTACGGTCCTGTACTTGCTGTGATTCCTTATTTGACACGTCGTGCTCAGGAGAATAGCGGGATGGCTGGACAGATGGGAAGAGAGTTGGCATTGATTGAATCAGAGATTAAACGCAGAAAACAATGAACCTAAAAAAACACTGGTATAAATGGGTTGCCGCAATCTTCTTGCTGTATGTCGTTTTGGGCGGTCTATTTTTGCCTTTGAAGCCTGGAATTACTGCGGTTACGCCGGTTAAGTTGGAGTCCGGTAATAACATTTCCATCAAACTGAATGTTTATAATGCGCCTTGGTTGAGAGAAAACGCTTCAGCGGATAAGTCGATGCCCAAAGAAGGTGAATTCCAAATCCCAGCAAAGGTTATTCTTGTTTCCAAGGGTGTTGAAGGCAGATGGGAAAGTCAAAAGATTGAGTTTTCGGGCAACCACGGTCAAGTGATTGGATTGTTCGATCTAAAAATGGGTCAATCCAAGATTCCCAATGATTATTATTCCGTATTTATAGAACTATCAAACGGAAAATACCTAGGCTTGCCTGATGCCATTTTCTTGGGAAGAAGCGCCGGCGATACGCTGGGTCTCTCTACGATGACATCAAGTTCAAATGCGAACATCGCTGTAGAACAGGAGAAATTTGAAATGAAATTCCCCAACCGCGTTGTTTTGAATGAAAGTGTGCGCAATCTGTTTTATCACGTTCCGATGTGGTTTGCGATGCTGGCCTTGTTGGGAATTGCGGCATGGTATGCCTTGAAATATTTAAGATATTCTAATTTGGAAGACGATATCATGGCCGATGCCCTGATTCGTGTGGGGATTTTGGCTGGAATATTAGGCTGTATCACTGGGGCGACATGGGCGAGGGTTACCTGGCAATCGTGGTGGCCAGCGGCAGATCCGAAACTGAATGGAGTGGCCATCGGGATGACAATGTATATGGCTTATTTGCTTTTGCGTTCAACCATGAATGATCCCTACCAAAGAGCACGAATTACCTCTGTGTATTCGGTATTTATATTCCCGATTTTCATTGCCCTTATTGTGATTATGCCCAAGTTATCACCCAATTCATTGCATCCGGGTTCTGGTGGGACAGTAGGGTTTAATAAGTACGATTTAGATTCAACGATGCGACTTTTCTTTTACCCCGCAGTGATTGGATGGATTGCCCTTTTTTATTGGATCGCTAATTTGCGATTGAGAATTGCTCAGTTAAACGAAAAACAACTTAACAAATGAAGACATCTGTCAGTGAACAGTTTGATGCGAATGCCGCCGAATTGCTGGCGCATCACAACCTTATGAATGCCGTTTATGGCGTTTTGGTTATAATTTTTGTAGGAATATTGTTCTATTTGGTACGATTGGATCGTAAAATGTCACGCTTAGAAAAAAATCAATCATGAAGCCCTTTCATTTGATTTTATTGGTATTGGCCGGTGTTGGAATCGCAACGGTTATCAGTATGTATGGCAATACCACGCAATATGTCGCCTTTCCTGATGCCAAACGCATCGCCATCGAAAACCCAGGAAAAGCAGTACACGTCGTTTGTAAACTTAATAAGGCTAAGCCCGTCATTTATGATGCCCAGACTAACGCCAATCGTTTAGAATTTTACGGATTTGATTCATTGAACAATGAAAGCAAGGTGGTATTCACCAAGCCAAAGCCCGCTCAGTTTGAGCAATTGGAAAAAATGGTTTTGATCGGAACCTACCAGGACGACCATTTCTTGGCCACTGAGATTCTCAGCAAATGTCCATCAAAGTATGAAGACGCACCAGGAGCTGTGAAATCGAACAAATGAACGAGCCAATAAAGAATATCGTTTTTATGGGTGAATGGCTTTGGTTAGGCAACTTAGGCCATGCCTTTACGATAATGGCCTTTATCGCAGCTATCGCTTCGGCTTACTTCTATTTCCAACACGAATCATCCAAGGACAATTCCATGCTACAATGGGCAAAGCGCTGTTTTCAGTTGCATGCAATTTCAATTGTGGGTGTTTTTGTGGTGTTGTTTTCGATCATTTTTTATCATCGATATGAGTTTTACTATGCTTGGCGACATTCGAGCAATGCCTTGCCGGTATACTATATGATTTCCTGTTTCTGGGAAGGTCAAGAAGGAAGTTTTCTCCTTTGGCTTTTTTGGAATGCATTGATAGGATTAGTCTTACAGCGCAGCGCCAAAGAATGGGAGAGTCCTGTGATGGTGGTGATTGCCTTTGCTCAGATCGCTTTGGGTTCAATGCTCGTGGGTTTCCATTGGGGTGATTTCAAAATCGGAAGTTCTCCGTTTGATCTGCTTCGTGAACAACGTCCTGATTTTTTGAATATCCCAATTTTGGGTCAGTTGGGCGTTGAAAACTACCTACAAGTATTTAAAGATGGTAATGGATTGAACGCTTTGCTTCAGAATTATTGGATGGTAATTCACCCGCCGACATTGTTTTTGGGTTTTGCGACAGCCATCGTGCCATTTGCTTATAGTTTATCCGCGCTTTGGCGAGGCAGTGATAGGGGTTGGATCGCGCCAGCTCATATTTGGAGTTTGGTATGTGCCGGAATCTTGGGATTGGGAATTATCATGGGTGGTTTCTGGGCCTACGAGAGTTTGTCGTTTGGTGGATATTGGGCATGGGATCCCGTAGAAAATGCTTCGTTGATGCCATGGCTCATTATGGCGAGTGCTGCGCATATGTTGATTATTACCAAGGCTACGGGTCGACATCTATTCACATCGCATTTGCTTGTTCAATTGTCGTTCTGGTTGGTCTTATACGCAACGTTCCTCACACGAAGTGGAATCTTAGGGGAGGCGAGTGTGCACTCCTTCACGGATTTAGGATTGTCTGGCCAGTTATTGTTATTCTTATTGGCATTCTTGGCGTTGGCCTTGGTTGTTGTCTTACAGGGGAAACAGCGAAAAATTGCATTGTTTTCGATATTGGCTGTCATGCTGATTCCTATGGTTTTGGCCTATTCCATTGAAGCACCTGAGTCTGTCGCCACTTTTTATCAATGGTTAAAGGGTTTAGGTACCTGTCTTTTCTTTGGCTGGTTGATCTATTACATTTATGTTTTGTATCAGCGCACCAAAATGGAAATGTCGGACGAGCGCATGGATTCTCGTGAATTCTGGATGTTCTTGGGTTCGATGTTTTTAATCTTGTCGCTAGTTCAAGTATTTGCAGCCACTAGCATTCCAGTATTCAACAAGTTGTTTGGTTACAAAACCGCAGTGCCCACCGCTGCCGATTATAACAAAGTACAATTGTGGTTGGCTATGCCGATTTTCTTGTTAATGTCGTTGGGTTATTGGTTCAAATTTCGCGAAACCGACATCGCTTCAATCAAAAGGCCGTTGCTGGTGAATACAGCATTGACACTTTTGGCGACAATCTTACTAACCATTGGCTTCGCTATCGAAGGATATCAGTTTATCTTATTTTTACTATTGACTGTTGGTGTGGTTGTATTCAACATGATTTACGGCATCCAAAAGAAGAAAACGGAATGGAAGCGATGGGGTGGAAACGTATCTCACATTGGATTCGGAATTTTGATGATGGGTGTGCTGGTGAGTTCGGTGAATAAGAATATTTTATCGTCTACCAAAGAAGGAATTGATATGGCTCCAGAGGTGGACCAAAAAGGAAATCAGGATACCAAGGGCATAAAATTCAATCGTGAGAATCAGTTGTTGTACAAGAATAAACCGCAGGTTTTACAAGAGTACACAGCAATTTATCTTGATGATAGAAAAGGACTTGGAGTAGATAGCATCGACAAATACTTTAAGGTTGCTTTTGTCAAAAAGAATGAACAAGGCAAAACTATTGATAGTTTCGTTTTGGAGCCTAAAACCCAGAACAATCCGAAGATGGGATTGCTGGCTGAACCTTCTACACGACATTTTCTGCATACTGATA
>JBEGUW010000063.1:0-10371 GCA_041178665.1 Bacteroidota bacterium | reverse complement strand
CATTTACACCCCAAACTTTCCCCATGATGGGCAGGGTGTTGCGATCGATTCCGCGCGACAAATCCCCGCTGATGGGTGTCCATGAATCGCCACGATCCTCGCTTTTGAACACGCGATTTGCCGCAAAATACAATACTTTGGGGTTACTGCGAGAAATAATCAACGGCGCATCCCAGTTCCAACGCAAAGGCGCTTCATACACGCCAATGGTGGGTTTAATGTCCACCGCTTCACCGGTGACTTTATCGTATCGAACCAAACCGCCATATTGCCATTGACTGTATACGATGTTGGGATTGGTGGGATCGATCTGTGACTTAAAACCATCGCCGCCCACAGTCACATACCAATCGTCGTTGCTCACACCGTTGGCTGAATTGTTCTTGGCCGGACCGCCCAAGGTGTTGTTGTCTTGGGTACCGCCGTAAATGTTGTAAAAGGGCGATGCATTGTCTACCGATGCGCGATAAAACTGGGTGATGGATATGTTGTCTTTGTAGTTCCAGTGCTGGGCATTGTCAAACGTTTCATAGAGTCCGCCATCGCATCCAACCAACCAATGGGAAGATTGCGCCGGATCGATCCAAATCACGTGATTGTCGACGTGCTTGTTGCCCTCTCCTGCGTTTCTGAGGGTTTTACCGCCATCGTCTGACACCTTCATGTAGGCATCCATCACAAAAATGCGGTTGGGGTTGGTGGGATCCACAAATAGTTCTTGGTAGTAGTTACCGGCCGTAAAGAATGGGTTCTGCTTAGACCAGCTTTCGCCGTAATCGTAACTCACAAAAATGCCCCCTTTTCCCTCCTCGGCCTCCACCATCGCATAGACCAAACCAGCTTTCAGGGCCGATACGCCAATGGTAATTCTGCCGAGTTCGCCGCTGGGGAGTCCGCCAGCCAATTTGCGCCACGTTTTGCCGTTGTCTGTGCTCTTGTAAAGGGCCGATTCTGGTCCGCCACCCAAGTACGTCCATTCATGTCGTCTGCGCTGATGAAACGCCGCATACATGGTGCCTGGCATGTTGGGATCGAGGTATATTTCGTTGCAACCGGTGTTATCGGAAACATGAAAATTGCGCACCCAGGTTTTGCCGCCATCTTCGGTGAGGTACAGGCCACGTTCGCCGCCTTCTTTCCAAACGGGACCGTAAACAGCCACCCAAATGCGGTTGGAATTGCTTGGGTCGATTTTGATCATGCCGATGTGCTCAGAGAGTTTCAGGCCCATGTTTTCGAAGGTCTTTCCGCCATCGAGACTGCGGTAGATACCATTTCCATAGCCCACACTGCGTTGGTTGTTGTTTTCGCCGGTGCCCACCCACAGGATGTTGGGGTTTTTGGGATCCAGGGCGAGACAGCCGATGCTTTGGGTTCCGTAGCCATCAAAAATGGGTTGGTAAGTGGTTCCGCCGTTGGTGGTTTTCCAAACGCCGCCATAGGCCGCCGCGATGTAGTACTCCGCTTTGTTCAGGGGATTCACCGCGATGTCAACGATTCTGCCACTGGTGGTTGCTGGACCGATCATTCGGAAATTCACTTGACCCAAAATGGGCTTGATTATTGAATCGGCAACACCATTGGACTTCGCCAATTTAGCAGTTTCGGTTGAGGCACTTGCTTTACCTCCAGATTTTTGTGCTTCTACGCCCCACACCCATGAGAACGCGACTAACAACATCGATACACTGATTTTATTCATGATTTTATTTTTTCAAAATACGATAATAATTGCTGAGATATTCCCGACCATGCAAAAGTTGATCTTACATGCTGTCCACCCGTTTCTCCCAAGCGTTTTCTCAGTTCTTCCGAAGTCAAAATAGAAACGACGTGGTTGGCGAATTCATGGGCGGTATCACCCATCAAAATACCCTCTCCTGATTTTAGCCCCAATCCCAAAAACCCCACCTTAGAACACACAACAGCCTGATTCATCGCCAAGGCTTCAAGGACTTTGTTTTGCGTCCCCGCTCCTATCCTTAAAGGCGATACTACTACATTTGCTTTGGCGTATTCACTGGCTAAATTTTCGATAAACCCTGTTATTTCGATGCGGTCTGAGGCCAAATCGAGCACGGCTTTCACAGGTCGCTGCCCGGCTATTACAAATTGCGATTCGGGGTGTTTTTCAAGGATCAAAGGGAAAATCTCATCCACAAAATACTGAACCGCGTCTACATTGGGCGCATAATCCATATTCCCGGTAAACAGAATTCGGTTTTTGATGATTGCATCGCTGCCCTGGGGTGAGAACGATTTCAGGTTGACCCCATTCGGGAGCACATCCACATTGGTAATTCCTGCTTTGTTTAGATAATCTCGGTCTTCGGTGGAACACACCAAGGACTGAGCAAATTTTGGCAACATCAACTTTTCGTAATTGGCAAGTCGATTATATTCTAGGCTCCTAAATGCTTTATCGAAGGGGTTTTTCGCAGCCGATTCCCTCCTTTTCCAATACAAACTAAAGGCATCGGGCAAATCTAAAATGGCATTGGTTGGTGCTCCATCTTCAAAGTACTGGGCCATTCTTAAATGCTGCACGTGTATGGCATCAAAGTGATGATTATCAAGCAGATGTTTAAGCTTTTTTGCAAAGGGTTTCGATCGAAAGAACGACACTTGAATCGGTCGTTTAGATAACAAGCCTATCGCGGAAGACAATATTGAACGCCATTTAGGTCGATATACATATTGAATGGAATCAAACAGTTGAATTCCGTCGTTAGAACTCAGCGATGCTGCATCGTCGGTAAAAAGTGGCTTTTGCAACACCGGTACAGAATCCAAATCCTCTTGATTTTCGGCGATGGTAATTAAATGAAGTTCGTGATGGGTCGATAATTCTGTTGCCAAATTAAAAATCTTCAGCTTATCCCCGCGATATGGAGGATACGGCATTCGATTGGCGACAAAAAGAATCTTCACAAAACAAAAATATCGCATGTGAACAGTAAATGATACAATCGTTCACAAAATCGATGCAAGTGTAGATAAACAATTACTTTTTAAACATAGAACCACGACGATTCATTGGTAGTTTTGAATAACATGATGATTTTAAGCGATCGAATCTCTGAGATAGTTGAGAGCCAAACTTTAGCAATGACAAAGCGTTCACGAGAACTCAAAGCAACGGGTGTGGACGTAATCAATCTTAGCATCGGCGAACCCGACTTTGATACGCCAAAGCATATCATTGAAGCCGCTTACCAGGCAATGTTAGACGGATACACACATTATCCTCCCGTTTCCGGTCTGCCCGAGTTGAGAACTGCGATTGCGCAGAAACTGAAAAGAGAAAATGGCTTTGCTTTTGAGGCTGAAAACATCATCGTAAGCAATGGCGCAAAACATTCGTTATTTAATGCCGTTCTGTCCATTGTCAATCCCGGCGATGAAGTCCTCATCCCTGCTCCTTTTTGGGTGAGTTACCCCTCATTGATACAATACGCCGGTGGTGTTCCGGTAGAAATTTCCAGTACGGTTGAAAGCGACTTTAAAGTGAGTGCCGAGCAATTGGAAGCTGCCATCACGCCCAAAACCAAAATGATCATTTTCTCCTCCCCGTGCAATCCAAGCGGCAGTGTAATGAGTGAGTCAGAGTTGTTGGCATGGAAAAATGTATTGATAAAATACCCCAATATTTTCATCCTAAGCGATGAAATTTATGAGAAAATCAACTACGCCGGAAAGCACTGCAGCCTAGCGAGTTACCCTGAATTAGAAGGACGTATCGCTGTGATTAACGGAATGTCGAAAGGATACGCAATGACAGGCTGGCGGATGGGTTACTTGGCCGGTCCAAAGGAATTGGTGCAGGCGTGTGATAAAATTCAAGGCTTGATGACCAGCGGTGCGAGTTCAGTGTCTCAGATGGCCAGTGTTGCCGCTTTGAATGGTCCACAAGACGAAGTTGAAGTGATGCGCACAACGTTTGAAAAACGCAGAAATATTTTTCATGCGGCGCTTTCGCTCATCCCAAATTTACCATGCAATCGTCCCGACGGAGCTTTTTACTTATTCCCCGATGTCAGTTATTATTTGGGATCACAAACCCCCGATGGAAAAACAATTACAACCGCTGATGAGCTTTGCCTCTATCTTTTAGACAAAGGACATGTTTCGGCCGTTTCTGGCGAAGCGTTTGGTCATGCCAATTGTATTCGCTTTAGTTATGCCGCTGCTGAGGAACAGTTAATTGAAGCTGCCGAAAGAATTGCCATCGCCTTTAGAAATCTCACTCACTGAGTCGTATTTTTGTAGCAATGAATCCTATACAAACGCTATTCAGTTCTTTTTCTAAGAAACGGGTGCTTATTATTGGCGACGTAATGATTGATAGCTATATCATTGGCAAAGTGGATCGAGTATCGCCTGAGGCGCCGGTGCCGGTGGTTGACGTAACAGGATTCGACCAAAGACTCGGTGGTGCAGGAAATGTTGCATTGAATATCAAAGCCATGGGCGCAACGCCTATTTTGTGCTCCGTTGTAGGCCAAGACAAGGAAGGAAAAGATTTGAGGGATATCATGATTAAGGCTGGCCTTACTTGTAATGGTTTGATTCATTCCGATAAGCGCAAAACCACAAATAAAACGCGTGTTTTGGGTAACAATCACCAGTTGTTGCGCATCGACCATGAGATAACAAACGACTTAGATGTTGTAGATACTTTTCTTCTTGAGCAACGATTCGCAGAAGAGCTTGAAAATTGCGATGTCGTGATTTTTGAAGATTACAACAAAGGCGTTTTACACAGTAAAAATATTGAATTGTTAATTCAGAAATGTATTGCTAAGGGCGTCCCTACTATTGTGGATCCCAAAAAAGCGAATTTCTTAGCCTATAAAAATGTGACTTTGTTCAAACCCAATTTGAAAGAGATCAAAGAAGGGCTTAAAATCGAAACCGACCTTTCTGAACAATCGAATTTGAACGATGCGATTTCTGAGTTGATGACATCGTTGAACAATGAATATACTTTGGTGACATTGAGTGAGCGCGGCGTGGTTGTTACTGGCAAGAATGAAACCCATCACATTCCGGCACACATCAGAACCATTGCCGACGTTAGCGGTGCTGGAGATACGGTAGTTTCTGTTGCGGCTTTGTGTTTGAGTGCAAAGACTGATGCGAGAACTTTGGCCGAGTTGAGCAATTTGGCCGGTGGATTGGTTTGCGAGATTACGGGCGTTGTGCCGATCAATAGGGAGCAGTTATTGGCCGAGGCCATTAGAGTTCTGGGCAAATAATATATCCATCATTTTCATTTCTTCCCTCATTTAGTAATATTTCCATTTCTTTACACCTGTAGCATTTCGATAAATCATAGCAAAAAGAAAGGGCCTCGTCACAGACGAGGCCCTTTCTTTTTGAATTAATATCTCTGTTATCTCAACAAAGTGATCGTACCATCGTACTTATACACTTTGTCTTCGAAGGAAGTAACCTCTACGTGATAAACATAAACACCCTGCATACATTCTTCGCCGTTGGCTTTACCATCCCATCCTTTAAGGATATCGCTAGTCTCATACATCTTCTCTCCCCAACGATTGTAAACGCGCATGTTAAAGACTTTAAAGTTCAATGCAGTCACGTTGAAAGTATTGTTCTTGTTCGGACCCGCATCATCTGGAGTGAATACGTCAGGAATAAACACGATAATATCAGGACCAATATGAACAGTTTTGTACGCTGTATCCTTACAACCCTTGTCAGTAGTCACAATTAACATAATTTGATACGTCGCAGTATCCTTACCGTATGAATATCTTGGATCCTTCGTAGTAGATGTATCATCCATCAAAGTTGGCACACCGAAATCCCACAAGTAACGCATTGTTGGATTGAAAGGCGATGCTGTAACTGTAGACTGGTTATACATCTTAAACTTAGGCAATGCAACGGTAGTTTTTGTTGGATCAGTGTAGAACATAGCTACTGGATTTGGATAGGCTTCTACAGTTGCAGTTGCAGTATCCTTACAGTTACCGGCAGTATTGTTTGCAATAACCACAACGTTATATCGTCCTTGGTTAGGATACATAACATCTACTGGGTTCTGCAATTTAGATGAGTCACCATTTCCAAATGTCCAATTGTAGGCCATTTGATTTGCTGGGATACCACGGTTATCTGAAACAGTCCAAGAAGTTTTCAAAGGCACACAACCTGATTGGTCTGAAATAGGTGTCAAGTCAGGATACTGGTGCAAAATAATTTCAATGCTATCAGATACTGGAGGACAAACATCACCAGCAATTGGAGTAGTTGTCACTTTCAGGAATGCACCTTTCTGTGTTTTGTCGACAGGACCGTGCACATACAATACATTTTCTGAAGTGTTACCACTTGCAAACGTTCCATCGCTAAATGTTCCGGCGGCATGCTTCTGCACTGTCCACTGAACTTTGGTATCGCAGTATTTTGAAGTACTTTGAATGGCGAAAGGACTTCCCTCACAAGCACTTGCGGGTTTAGGCGTAGTAATACCAATTGTAGGCTGATTTCTCACAAATACATTGTAAACCTCTGTATCTGAACAACCATTATTATCGGTATAGGTAAATCTGAAGCTATGCGGGCCTTCGGTATTCAAATTAGTACCTTGGCTAAATGGTGTGAACATAGACGAACCAGTTACAACAACTCCGGCGCTTGTACCTGTCCAAATACCTGTAGCATTGGCTGGTTTTGTGTCGGTTGTATTGATACGAGATTTCAAATCCAAAGGAGTACCACTTGCACAAATTGTTGTTGGCCCTAATAATACAGCGTTTGGCGTATCATTCACATAGATATAGAAGCTATCTTGTTTCAAACAACCTGTTGCGGCATTACCATATCTAATCAACCAAGTACCTGTTCCAAATGAAGGCTTGAAGCGGTGTCCTTTGATCAGGGTAGTTGACCCCACTTTAGGATCCAAACGATTATAATTGTACTCTACGATTTCATATTTAGACCCATCATTGTCTTTGGCTTGCATTCCATTTACTTTGATGAAATCATACAACTCCATTGTATCCCAATTTACACAAACAGGATTTGGAGAAGTTACTTTGATGGTAGGCTCCGCGATGATTTTCACCGAAGCTGAGTCGCATGTTAAGCAACCGGTTAACTGATCTTCAACACACAACTGGAACTTGTAATCCCCTTGATAGAAATCTTCGGTAGGATCACCAAATCTAAATACCCAGTCTGGAGTACCGAATGGATTGTCATTTGCTAAAATCTTAGCAGGGTCAACACCACCTGGAGTTCCATTCTTCATCACTGTCCAATCTACTTTGATACCAATTTTCACCTTAGGCCTCACTGTGATTTGATCCATTTTGATAGAACCTAAATCTTGACAGAATATGCTATCTCTAATATCAACCAATGGGTTTCCATTGATACGTTGAATTACACTATCGATGTTTACACACCCATTGTTATCCTTATACGATGCATAAATTTTTCCTTGGAAACTCAAACCATTTTGCAACTGATCATTGTTAAGGTAGGTTGTTTTAAACAAGTGACGACCAGTTGTTAATGAGTCGATATAGTTTCTAGAAACACCTGATGTTGTTGGTTTGGTATTGACGTTGTTTGGGAACTTGTTTTCAAAGGCCCACATACGAGTATTTACATCTTTTCCTTTGTTAAAGAAACCATTCACTTCAATATCACCATAAACAAAACACTGTGCTTTCAATGGTTTTGGATCCCACTTAACAAATGGCAACGTGTTCACTTTTACTTCTATGGTATCAATATGTTGACATTCATGCCCCCCTTGAGTGACTTTGGTTAACAATTCATAATAGAAAAGCTGCGCTGCATTACCTGGAGTATTTGTATTGTTCGGCTTGATAGTATATTTAGAGTTACTACCTAGCGTTTTACTTCCGGTTATATCCTTCCATGTGTAATTTCCAGTTTGAAGTATCGGACGATGCGAAGCAACCAAATCAGTGCTTTGCTGATTACAAATTACTTGGTCTTTACCGGCCAATGAAACAACAGTGTCATTCACGAAAACAATGGCAGTATCATATTTAACACACTTCCACTTTGTTTCCATCACCTGAACCCAATAAGTACCTTTAATATTTGTTTTAAATACACGTGTAGTGTCGCCTGTACTCCATTTGTATTTCACCGTATCCGCGTTTTGCGCATCGAAGGTTGCAATTTCATAGGTACATATACGTTGATCCGGCCCGATACCCACCAGCGGGAGCGGCTTCAGATAAATTGTAGCCGTATCATAGAATATACAACCATCCCCATCGGTAATTTTGATACGAACTGTTGAGTCACGGTTAATATTAGGTATGCTCAAACTCTGGAAAGTATCACCTGAGATATGCGTTTCAGATTTCCATGCTGCTTTAGAACCGGTATCTTTAACCACTCTTGTCCAATAGTATTGGAATGGCGACTTACCATATAATACATCTGCCGTCAACTTCATTGTTGTACCAAAACACGCAAAAGTATCGGCATCAGCCATTATTACTTGCGGAGGATCTGGTATGATAACAGTATCCCTATAAATTGTAGGACAGTTGTCGGAGTTATTTACCGTATGTACAATGATGTATTTTCCACCACGGTAAAAAGTCATAGTATCTGATTTTTTAGTACTATAAAAAATCTCAGACTTACCCAAACTGTCTCTTACACTCCATTTAAACTGAGGTGCGCCTTTAAATGATGCACCTACTGATGCCGCCATTGCAAACTGACCACACTTCAAATTGGTGTATTTACGGATGCTAAATGCGCGTGGGTTTACTTTTACTTTAAAACCACGGATCGCTTGAGAAGGTTTTGGGCAGTGGTCATCCGTTACCGTTACAGTGAATGAGTAAGCGATATCAGACGCCATACCAACGGATGGTGTCCATTCGAAGTTGGCAAAAGCTTTTCTCTTTTCGGGCCAATCTACCCTATTTGCTAATTTAAACGTCGCACCTGGGATACCTTTATTCCACTTCAAATTGGTTGTATCCGGAATTTTCTGATACGGCGTAAACGTTTCATCATCGGATTCTACCTTAAATTTCAGCGTTTCCCCTTCACAGACTTTCCAGTTATACGGACCAAGTAACGTTGGGGCTTTGTTGTATCCACAATCATCTTTTACAATTAACTGCATGTCACGCCGGGTTCGACCAATCATTATAAATTTGCCGCTCGCGCTATCCTTTCGCCATTCGGTAATTGTAATAACGGCAATGGCCACCTCATCACATTTGGTAGGTGTTAAAATGATATCACCCGAACTTGTATCGAAGAACAAACCCCTCGGTGGATTGGTTTTAGGATTGGGGGTACAAGTGATTGAAGTTGGTGGAATGCAATATGGCGTCATGAAGTAACGCGCTGTAAATGGAGAAGAATAGGAAACTGAACTGTTTGGCAAACCACTGATACCATTTGTTAGACCATATGAAAATGAATCGTAATCTACAGTGTCAATCGCACCATTATTAAAATAATATGCCTGATTACAGCAAAGGAAACCAATTGGCGCATTACTCAACGTTGGAGAACTATTACATTTATTGGTTGTCTTCTTGATGTTGCAGATATTGATCATACAAGTTGTATAGAAGTCGTTGCCCGAAGGACCCGTGGTAATCGCACCATTTCTACAACACTGACCGATGTAAAACGTTACTTCGCAACATGTACTTTTATTCACATAACCACTCAGCGGACTTTTTGTGAAATCAACCGTCACTTCATAAGTGTGCTCTTCAATTCCCTCACCTGTACCGTAGGTATTCTGAGGAGAACAAGGAGAACTCGCTGTTGAACATCTAGGCGTAACGTCTTTGATTCCCGTTCTGGAAATCGACAACCCACTACTTCCGCAGCCATTTCCACCATTGGTACCTGCAAAAACACCAAAGGAAGGTCCGCTAAACGCAATACCTCGACAGTCTCTGTAAATTTTTGCCGTGATTTTGTACTTTCCATTACCCAAACATTGGTAAGACATGTCACCACCCATCATGTGTGATGCTTTGGAAATGTTTGATAACGAAAGAGTTAGGACGAAAAATAATAAAGGTAACAGTTTTTTCATATAAAACTAGATTTAGGTTTGTGTGCTATTGACAATGGTTTTTATAACTACGTTGCACCAAAAATAGGTTTTTTTTGAAACAATGACAAATATCATTCATCCGATTACACATTTATAACCCCATTTTGAATTGCCTTTTTATAATGATAAGTTTGCATACATGAATTCGAAATACAAAAATCCAGATTCTGCACTGTTTGTTAAGAATAGAAAAAAACTATCCGATGCAATGGTTTCGGGGTCTATCGCGGTATTTCACAGCAATGATGAAT
>JBEGUW010000062.1:0-14692 GCA_041178665.1 Bacteroidota bacterium | reverse complement strand
CCCGACATAAATACATCGATGTTCGCATCGTTCCAACCCTTAAGTTGATAATCGAGCACCTTGTTTACATCGTCTAGTGTATATGCAAACACGCTTTGACCCTTCGATATATTTGTTACGGTGTCTGAACCACCGCTTTGGTAGCGATAAATAAATGAAATTATTGTACAGACCATTGCAAAAATTGCGAGAATCCAAGTTTTGCGCGAGTTAGTTCCTCTCTTCTCGGTGCCGGTCTCTGCTGTATTGTTGTTTGGTGTTTGTGAATTCATTGGGTGGGCTTTTAACTTAGTCAAAGGTACACTTCTTCAATTGCTCCCAAAACTGCGGGAAGGATTTTTCTACACATGCGGTATCGGTATAACTCAACGCGGCAATCCATGGATTTAGTGCCGAGAATGCCATTGCAATGCGATGGTCTGATTGAGTGTGAATATGGAGTTGGGCAGGGAAGAATCGGCCAGAACAATTCAATATCCATCGGTCTTCCTCTACAGAACCCAACATCGTTAATGTGCATCCCAATCCTTTGATATTTTCTTGGATCGCCAATATCCTGTCGCACTCTTTAAATCGCAAATTGTGAATTCCGCTAATGATTGCCGATTTTCCCAAAATACACCAACCAACGACCAATGCAGGAACGAGGTCTGGGTTGTTTTTTAGGTCGATGCGTAAGGTTTGATCGTGATCGAGAATTTCATCGTCCGCTAAAAAAGCAAGGGTTTGATTTATTTCGATTGGATGTCTATTGATCAGAATGCCTTTCTCCGTTTCGATCGTTTCGATGCCAAGAAAATTGCCGAATACGCACATTGCTGAATCACCCTGGGAACTCTTGATTTTCGACCCTTCGAGTGAGAGGTCCTGAGTTTTCTGAGAATCACTCATTTTTAAGCCAAGTAGTTCGATCGTTGCATCCTTCGGCAAACCCAATAGGACCGGGTAAAAGAAGGCGGCGGAACTCCAATCGGATTCTAGTATTTCTAAATCAATTGGGGTATTCGAACTACTGTAGTCTCCATTTATCGTAATGCAAAGCCCGTTGCCTTCATTCAAACTTGAGGTTTCAATGCCCAAATGATTCAATAGATGAACCGTCATTTCAATATAAGCCTGAGAATGCGAACTGTCTGTGATGATTAGTTTTTTATCGCCCTTAAATAGTGGAGCCATCAATAGCAATGCACTGGCAAACTGAGAACTAACCGCTGCACTGATTGTAATATCGGACCATTCTGTAATGCCTGCATTGATGAAAATGGGGGTGAATCCAACTTGGTCAGAATAACTTATGTCGGCGCCCATCTCGATTAAAGCGGTTACCAAAGGTTCGATGCTTCGACTGTTTAAGCTTTCATTACCAGTGATTTGGCATGGCGAAGTAAAATTGGCCGCGGCGAATGCGGTATATAGTCTACACGGTGTTCCAGCATCTTGAAAATAATGGGTCGACGATTCACCGGCGGAGTTGTCTTGGGTAAGCGCATTTATCAGCAGTTGCGTGTCTCTGCAGCCATTGGCGATAATGTATGAGTTGTCTTCAAGCCATGATTTCAGATTTCCCTGGCCGGCGATGGCAATCATTGCGCGGTTTAACAAACTTTTACTTACGGGAAGCTCAATTTTGATTGCCGACATAATCATTCAATACTTGAATTACGGCCTCAGCTGATACTGAGATATTGAAATCACATTCTCCAGGGGCATATGCCATCGAAAACAATAATTTGTCGTGGTTATTCTTTTTGTCCGCCCTTATGTAGTTCATCAACACAGGAATATCGGCCTCTCCAAAATGAATTGGATCGTATAGCCCTTCTACAATCGATTTGATCGTCTGGTGCAAAGATTCGGTAGCTTCGACTTTTGCCGATGATTGCATGGCCAAGGCCGACTCCATAACCAAACCCCAAGCAATGGCGAATCCGTGCGGAATGGGCTTCTCCTGATCAAGACAATATGATTCTAATGCGTGGCCAATCGTATGGCCAAGGTTTAACAATTTTCGCTGTCCCTTTTCTTCAAAATCGGCGTTAACGATGCGCGATTTGATTTTGATATTCCAATCCAAAATACTTAACCACGCTTGGTGGTCGTTGGCGTTTGGTATGGGTTGCTGAACCTGTGTCCAAGCTTTTCCACCCAATAAGATCCCGTGTTTGATCACCTCGCCCCATCCGCTCAATACCTCGTTTTGGGGTAGCGTTTTTAACCAATGTGGCGTGATAAAGATATGAGTTGCGGTAGAAAATGTGCCGATATAATTTTTGTAGTGACCTAAATTGATGCCAGTTTTCCCTCCAACGGATGCATCAACCATCGCCAATAAGGTCGTGGGAATATTCCAAAATTCAATGCCTCTCAAATACGTTGAAGCGCAGAAACCCCCAACATCGCAAAGAGCGCCGCCACCGATGTTAATCAGTAATGAACTGCGTTGGGCGTTGTTGTCTTTCAGCCAAGTGTAAATGGTTTCGCAAATGCTGAGATTTTTGGCATCGTCGCCATTGGGAATTGTAAGAATGTGGGATTCGGGAATTCCGCCTACGCAATCGTCAATGAACGACAAACAAAGGGATTGGGTTGATTGACTGCACAAGAAAAAGACATCCGGTTTTGAAGCGATGTTGGCGTCCGAAATGTTATCAAACCTCGATGATAGCGCTTCAGAGAATTCCGTGGCGATATCCAAGCCACACCAAATCATGATTTGATTTTTTCGTATCGCTGACTGTTGGTGGGGTCGATTTCGGAGAGAAATTTCGACATCGCCGTTTTTTCAGGAACAGGTGCCCCTTTGTATATTTCTACCAACTCCGGCCACTTGGTTGAGAAGAAGGATTTTTGCAACAAGCAGTTTTGAAATATCGACTGGGTTTCTTTGAGTTTTTTGATATTCTCAGTGATATTTTTTCTGGCCTGCTCGGGCGTGGCGGCAAATTCGTCCATTCCCTTGCGATGATAATTGTACGTCAGCAATCGCAGGTCTTTATACCTAGGGTTGGTGAGGTTCTCCGCCAAATAGAATCTGTTTCGAATGCCTTTTCCATCGCCTTGATTCCATCCCAATTTATTGGTCATCAGGGAAACTGTACTTTGCATCTTCGAGAAATACGGCGACCCACCCAATTCGGAGAAACTATCGAAGTCCATCCCAATGGCAAGGTTAACGTAATACGCCAATAAAGTCGTAAAGTCGTTCATATTCATATTCTCTTGATATTCGAGGTTTTCGAATTCGCGATAGCTAAAATTGATGTCTTCGTCGTTGAACTGAAAAATCGTGGTTTTGTAAGTAGAATTATAGGTTGGCCTCACCACCTGAAACTGCATACTTCCCGAAAAGTCATTGTTGTTGATCGAGGTGATATCGAAAAACATACTAAACTCGATTTTTTCTTGCGTTGCAATGTTTTCGTCGGTCCATTTTCTTGTGTTGATGAACTGCTGCGCGGCATTCTGAAGGGTTTGCAACACCTGCTTGTCCGTCATTTGAACCCGAGGTGCAACAATTTGTATGTTCGCTTTTATTTCTTGTGAAAATAGGCTGGGTATGGTCATTGCAATTGCAACAACAAAAAGAAGGATTTTCTTCAAGGGATTTTCGGAGTGTTTCATCAATGAGTTTGGGTTAACCATTCTGATAAAGATTGAAGGAGTTTTGCAGCGACCTCCGTTTTGGATGCGGTGGGGATTTGCCATTGTTTTCCATCGTTACAGAAAACGGTGACGGCATTGGTATCCACGCCAAATCCGGCTTCGGGGTTGTTTTGTGAATTAAGAACGATGCAATCTAGGTTTTTCTTTTGCAATTTGCCTAGCGCATTGTTGTTTTCATTTTCTGTTTCTAGCGCAAATCCAATGGTGATCTGGTTTTGGCGTTTATTGCCCGATAAATCACTTAGGATATCGGGATTTTTTTTCAGTGTAAGCGTAATAGAGTCCTCCGACTTTTTGATTTTTTGCGATGCGATTTCAGCCGGAGCAAAATCAGCAACAGCCGCTGCCATAATTAAGATATCGCATTGGGGGAAAAGCGCTAGACATTTCGTATGCATCTCTTTGGCGCTGGGGGTAGGGTATACCGCGCAGTTTTCAGGCAAAGCCACACTCACTGAGCCATATACTATGTCGACCGTTGCGCCAGATTGAACCAAAGCATCAGCGATCGCAAATCCCATTTTGCCAGAACTGTGATTGCCTATGAATCTTACGGGGTCGATTGACTCTTGTGTGCCACCCGCGGTGACCAAGACTCGTTTACCTGTAAAATAATTGGGGGCGGGCAATAGTTGACTTTCAAGGACCGCGAATATTTGTTCGGGTTCTGCCATTCTACCTTTTCCCGATAGGCCAGAGGCCAATTCTCCGTCTACAGGGTCGATTATATTTATACCTTGACTCGTCAGTGTTTTGATGTTGGCCTGGGTTGATGCATGCGTCCACATGTCGAGGTCCATTGCCGGAGCCACCCAAACTGGGCAGCGAGACGACAGGATGACCGACATCAGCAGATTGTCGCACAGCCCATGAGCCATTTTTGCCAAGGTGTGAGCTCCCGCGGGCGCAATTACAATGGCGTCGGCCCAAAGAGCCAAGTGGACGTGGTTGTTCCATTCGCCCTGGCTATTTTTGAAAAAATCGGATAAAACTGGGTTTTCGGATAGGACCGAAAGGGTTTGGGGTGTGACGAAAGATTTGGCAGCCTCAGTTACGACGACCTGTACTTCGGCACCCTCCTTTTTGAGAAGTCGAACCAATTGCGGGATTTTATAAGCGGCAATGCCACCTGTAACCCCAACAATGATTTTCTTATTTTTAAAGTGGTTTTTCCGGAGCATCGGGGATTCTCCAGTAGGTTTTTTGATCGTCAAACTCCTGCGTAGCCATCAAAGTAGGTTTTGGCATGCGCTCATACATCATCGAGATTTCAATCTGCTCTCTATTTTCTTGAATTTCTTCTAGGTTGTCTGAGTCGTTGATGAATGGCTCCAAACGATTGCGCAACTCTTCTTTTTGCTTTTCAGCGATTTGATTCGCACGCTTAGAAATGATGATTGCACTCAAGTAAATGTTGTCGGTCTCTTGCTCTAAATTGCGCAAGTCACGTGTTTCGGCATTACGGGATATAGGATTGCTCATATGATTTCTTTCAATTTTGTGATTTCTTTAATAATTTTCACTCTCGTTTCTGTTGCATCAGGACTATGTAATCCGGCTGATCTGTTGGCATCTAAATAATCGTCGATCAGGTCAATGGCCTTTTCCAAACGTTCGATGCGCCTAGTTTCAACGGAGTTCATTCCATACAAAAACTGTGCCTTGTAGGCGATATATTCCAATTCCTCCTTCTGTGGGATATCGGGGTAGGATTTGAGGGTTAAAACGGCAGCAGCACTGGCGGCCTTAAATTCTGAAATTTGAAAATATTGGTTAACCGACTCGAACGCTTTTTTATGAACTCGCGCTCTTAGATTGTCGATGTGTTCATTGCACTTGGGAATATAGTCCGAATCAGGGTACGCATTCATGAATTCCTGAATCTCATTGATGATGTCAATTGTGTTTACTTGATCCAAGTCGTAATCCGCCACCGACATGTAATCGCAATAAAGTGCCATGTAAGAACAGTCGACTACTTTGGGGCTACGAGAGAATTTGTAGGTGAAGTCTTTGAACAAAGTGCTTGCATCTTCGTAGGCTTTGAGGTAGAAATAGCAATAGGCCACTTTGACATAAGTAAGCTCTAGGCTATCGCGCTTGTTCTGGAAATATTCGTCTTTTAGTTGCTCATACAAGGGCAGTGCGCGACCAAAATCCTCTTTGGCGTAAAGCTCTTCGGCCTTGGCTAGTTTGACGGTTGGGTTCTTGCCTTTGAAAATTTTCCCATAGTCGCTGCAACCCGCGAGGATTGTGAGGAGGGCGAACATTAGAAATAGTTTTGACTTGAACCGCATAATTAACTTACAAATATAAGCAAAATCAAGGGGTTTTGTATCAAAATCGACGTAGATTTTAGGGTGTTGGTCAGATTATTTCGTGATGCTTCAATCTCTTGAAAACTTGTGCATACAAAGCCGTCTTTTATCGTCAATTTTGAACCTTTATGGAAGCCCTCAATACTGTTTCATCCATGGCCACTATGGCTACACAAATTCGGCGCGATGTTCTTCGCATGGTTCATGCTGTTTCAAGCGGTCACCCAGGTGGCTCTTTGGGCTGTGTGGATTATTTTACTGCATTGCATTTTCATTTTATGAAGCACAATGCTGCCAATTTCAATATGAGTGGAAATGGAGAAGATGTTTTCATTTTGAGTAATGGGCACATTTCGCCGGTGTATTACAGCACATTGGCTCGCTCAGGGTACTTTCCCGTTCCGGAGTTGGCTACCTTCCGTAAGTTGAATACTAGACTACAAGGTCACCCCGCAACTCATGAACACCTTCCTGGTATTCGCGTTGCCACAGGTTCTTTGGGTCAGGGTTTGAGCGTTGCTGCGGGTTTGGCATTGCAGAAAAAGATCGACAAAGACAATCACACTTTGTGGGTGGTTACTGGCGATGGAGAATTGCAAGAAGGTCAGATTTGGGAGGCGGTAATGTTTGCGGCCCACCGAAAATTGGATAATATGATTGTTGCGGTGGACTTTAATCAAAAACAAATTGATGGTTCTACCGGCGACGTGATGGGATTGACCGAATGGACGTCGAAGTTCTTGGCCTTTGGTTGGGAAGTATTGGAAATGGACGGCAACAATTGGGAAAGCATCATGAAAGTGGTTCCCGAGGCTCAGTCTAAGTTGGGTGGCGGCAAACCTATCGTCATTATAATGAAAACTGAAATGGGTCAGGGTGTCGACTTTATGATGGGCACACACGCTTGGCATGGTAAGGCTCCGAACGATGAACAGTTGGAACGTGCGTTGGCTCAATTGCCAGTGACGGAACACGGAGATTATTAATGGCATGATAATGGATTGACGGGCATCGAGTTATCCAAAATACAAACTATGAGAAAAATCACCCTATTGCTCTGCTTACTGATTGTGTCTTCGTTGGGCGCACAAGTAAAAAACGGGTATCCCGGACAAAAAACGCGGATGTTGTTTTTGCTTGACGGCAGTGGAAGTATGTTGGCGGAGATGGGGAATTCAACGCGATGGGCGGTAGCTGTGACGTTGATGAATAAAATGGTGGATACGTTGCGGTCGGTAGAGAATTTAGAGGTAGGTCTTCGCGTTTTTGGTCATACCCAACCCAACGAGAAAAAGGATTGTAACGATACCAAGTTAGAAGTGCCCTTTGCGCCTTTCAATCACAAGCAGTTCGCGGCCAAACTAAAGACGATCAAGCCTTTGGGATATACGTCGATTGCGCAATCGTTGTTGGCATCGGCAAAAGATTTTCCGGCAGATCCTACAGCGAGAAATATCATCATTATCATTACGGATGGGGTAGAAGAATGCGGTGGCGACCCTTGTGCCATTAGTATCGCTTTGCAACAAAAGGGCATCATCTTAAGGCCGTTTGTGATTGGTTTGGGTACGGATAGCGAAACGTTTAGGAATGCGTATTCTTGTACGGGAAGATACTTTAATGCCGAGACGCCCGCTCAGTTTCAGAAGATCATTGGCGTTATTATCAACCAAGCGTTGAATAATACTACGGTTCAAATCAACCTGCTCGATAACCAAGGTTTGCCGAGAGAAACGGACGTTCCTTTGACCATTTTTGATGCCGATAACGGTCAGATGGTTGAAAATGTGATACATACAATGAATGGCAAAGGGGTTCCTGATACTTTGTATTTGGATCCAGTACGTCGTTACCGCGTGGTGGCGCATACCAAGCCTCAGGTGAGTTCGGAGATTGTTGAAATGGTTCCAGGAAAGCACAATGTGATTCCGTTGCAAACACCTCAAGGAAGTTTGTTGTTGAAGATGGGTGGGATTACAAAGTATCCTCGATTGCAAGCGATTGTGAGGAAGGGGAATACAATGCAGACGATCAATGCACAGGAATTTAATACATTGGAGAAGTACATCGTGGGTGGCTATGATTTGGAGATTTTGACCATTCCGAGATTGAAGTTTAACGCAGTTCAAATCAAACAGAATCAAACTTTTACGATAGAGATTCCCAACCCAGGGGTGTTGCAGTTGAGCATCGGAAAAGATGTGACAGGTGCAGTGTTTCAGCGGGTGGATAATAAATTGGAGTGGGTGATGGATTTGAACGGCACGGTGCCGAAGCAAATGATCAATATGCAGCCTGGTGAGTATACGGTAGTGTATCGTACGGCAGGGGAGACAAGAACACTTTATAGTAAATCGAAAATATTTAAAATCAATTCAGGAACCAATACGCAATTATCGATCTAACACACATGAAATCATACGAAATTTTAGGACAAAAAGACACCCGAAGTGGGTTTGGCGCGGGATTACACGAAGCTGGCAAATTGGACAGCAATGTAGTTGCGTTGTGCGCGGATTTAACGGGTTCTTTGATGATGGATGCTTTCAAGGATGAATTTCCGGAGCGTTTTATTCAAGCGGGAATTGCAGAGGCAAATATGATTAGCGCATCAGCGGGTTTGGCTACGGGCGGGAAGATTCCGTTTGCGGGTACTTTTGCAAATTTCGCAACAGGTCGTGTCTATGATCAAATCAGGCAGAGTGTGGCTTACAGTCATAAAAATGTGAAGATTTGTGCATCTCATGCGGGGTTGACGTTGGGTGAGGATGGCGCAACGCACCAGATTTTGGAAGATCTTGGATTGATGAAGATGTTGCCAGGAATGGTAGTGATTAATCCTTGCGATTACAATCAGACAAAGGCTGCCACTATGGCGATTGCCAAATACGATGGTCCTTGTTATTTGCGTTTCGGTCGTCCAAAATGGCCCGTTTTCATCCCAGAAGACATGCCATTTGAAATCGGGAAGGCATTGATGTTGAACGAGGGCAAGGATGTTACGATTTTCGCAACAGGTCATATGGTATGGAAGGCAATTGAAGCTGGTCACGCATTGGCTGAGAAGGGGATTGATGCGGAAGTGGTTAATATACATACGATTAAGCCCTTGGATAGGGATGCGATTTTGGCATCGGCGAAAAAGACGGGTTGTGTGGTGAGCGCGGAAGAGCATCAGATGAATGGTGGTTTGGGCGATAGCATTGCTCAGTTATTGGGCAGGGAGTTGCCAACGCCGATGGAATATGTGGCGGTGAATGATTCATTTGGAGAGAGCGGAACGCCGGATCAGTTATTAGAGAAATACGGTTTAACCACGGCTGCGATTGTGGCTGCGGCGGAACGTGCGATTGCTAGAAAGGCATAAAAGGTTAGACAAATTCAGTTCGTTGCGGGTCGTTTCGATGCGCAAGCGGATGTATCTTTGAGGCCCGGCAAAGCCGGGCCTCATTTATTATGGGGAAGTGAGCAATCAACAATGAATACGAGAGAAATTCTGGGTGCCTTTGCCCAAATCCAACCCATGCAGGCACTGGCGGCCGCGGCGGAGCACACGGCCGCACCCATCCACCTCCAAGGGTTGGCTGGCTCGGGCTTCGCCCTCGCCACAGCATCGCTTTACGCCTCAACTTCCCGGCCCATCATCGCAATCCTGCCCAATAAAGAGGAAGCCCAATATTTTAAATCCGACCTCGAAAATCTCCTCGTAGGGGAACCCATCTACTTCCTCCCGGATTCCTTCTTAAAACCCTATAACACCGCCCGTGAAAATGCCATGGGCGTGCAAGAACGCATCGAAACCCTCAATGCCCTTCGCAAAAACAACAAACGCATCTTCGTCACCTATGGCTCCGCCATCGCCGAATATGTCGTGGATAAAGTAGAACTAGAAAAATCTTCCATCGATATCGCAAGAGGCCAAAATCTCGATACCGAATTTTTGATGGAATTTCTGGAAATTAATGGCTTTGAACGACGGGATTTTGTGTTCGCACCCGGTGAATTTAGTATCCGTGGGGGAATCGTTGATCTATTCAGTTTCGCCCACGAATTCCCCTTTCGCATAGAACTCGATGGCGATATCATCGAAAGCATCCGCACATTTGATGTCAACGACCAGCTATCGCTCAAAGAAATTGCCCATTTTTCGCTGCTTCCCAATATTCAAGATCAACGCGATGAAGAAACCACCATTTCAATTACCGACTACTTTGATCCTAAAACGCTGGTTGTTTCGTTTGATTTAAGCTTTCAAATTGAAGAACTCGGCAAAGCATGGGAAAAAGCCCTCCAAATTCATCAAGAAGCAGTTGACTTTGGCAGGGAAGTCGTTCCCAAACACCCCAAACACATTTGGAATACACCAAAAGGCTTGATGACGGCCCTTCAGCCGTTTACACAAATTCATAATAGTGGCGCTCGACCCACCGGAAAAATCGAAATTATTGAGTTCTTGCAACAGCCACAACCGCTGTTCAAAAGGAATTTCACGATGCTCACCGAATGGATGCAATCCAATAAAGCCGAAGGCCTATCAACGCTGGTTTTTAGTGAAAATAGCCGTCAGATTGAACGATTGATTGCAATTCTGGCGGATACCCAGTCTCAAGCCAGCTTCGAGCCCGTATATCAGGGTCTATCATCTGGTTTTGTGGATCGCGACGTGAAAATTGCCTTTACTACCGAGCATCAGCTGTTTGATAAATACTATCGGCCGCGGGGACGACAAAAATATTCGTCTCAAACATCGCTCACGATAAGAGAACTTAAACATTTAAAGCCGGGGGATTTTGTGACCCACATCGATCATGGCATCGGCAGGTTTGCGGGCCTTGAGAAAATGGATGTCCACGGGGTGAAGCAGGAAGTGGTGCGCATCGTTTATAAAGACAACGACCTACTTTATGTCTCGGTGAACAGTCTGCACAAAATAAGTAAATACACCGGAAAGGATGGTACACCCCCAAGCATGCACAAGTTGGGGAGTCCGCTTTGGGATAAGCAGAAGAAGGCTACCAAAAAGAAAGTCAAGGACATAGCGCGCGAGTTGATTGCGTTGTATGCCAAGCGGAAAGCGCAGCAGGGGTTTGCGTTTGGGCCCGACAATTATATGCAGATGGAGTTGGAGGCGAGTTTTTTTTATGAGGATACGCCGGACCAAGCCAAAGCAGTGGAGGATACAAAACGCGATATGGAATCTCCCCAGCCGATGGACCGTTTGGTTTGCGGTGATGTGGGTTTTGGAAAGACGGAGGTGGCGATGCGTGCGGCGTTTAAAGCCGTTTGCGATAGTAAACAGGTCGCGGTTCTGGTGCCTACTACGATTTTGGCGCAGCAGCATTATCGTTCTTTTTCGAAGCGATTTGCGGGCTTCCCGATTACCGTGGATTATATCAATCGATTTAAATCGGCCAAGGAACAAAAGGCCACATTGGATAAAGTGAAAGCGGGGAAGGTGGATGTGTTGATTGGGACGCATCGCATCTTGGGGAAAGATATCGAGTTTAAAGATTTAGGGCTGATGATTATCGATGAAGAGCAAAAATTTGGGGTGGCTGCCAAAGAGAAATTGAAGGAATTTAAGGTGAATGTGGATGCATTGACACTCACGGCGACGCCCATTCCGCGGACTTTGCACTTCAGTTTGATGGGTGCTCGAGATTTGTCGATTATCAATACCCCACCGCCCAACCGTCAGCCTGTGCATACCGAATTACACATGTTCAACAAGGACTTAATTGCCGAGGCTGTACAGCAAGAAATGGAACGGGGCGGACAGATTTTCTTCGTTCACAGCCGCGTGAAGGACATTCATGAGATGGCTAGGATTATTGGAGATCGGGTGCCTGGATGCAGGGTTTCTGTGGCTCACGGTCAGATGGAAGGACATGAACTGGAGGATGTGATGGTGAAATTTATTGAGGGGGAGTTTGATGTTTTGGTAGCAACAACCATTATCGAGAGTGGGTTGGATATTCCCAATGCCAATACAATTATTATCAATAACGCGCATATGTTTGGTCTGAGTGATTTGCATCAAATGCGGGGTAGGGTGGGTAGAAGCAATACGAAGGCGTTTTGTTATTTGCTATCGCCTCCGGTTTCTGTTTTGAGTGAGGATGCTCGAAAAAGGTTGCGCACGTTGGAGGAATATAGTGAATTGGGCAGTGGGTTTCAGGTTGCGATGCGGGATTTGGATATCCGCGGTGCGGGGAATTTGTTGGGCGGAGAGCAGTCGGGCTTCATCAGCGAGATGGGGTTTGATATGTATCATAAGATTTTGGATGAAGCGGTGCGGGAATTGAAAAATGAGGAGTTTGATGCTTTGTTTGATCAACCCGAAGATATCAGCAGCCGCGACTGTCAGATCGACACCCAATTCGAAATGCTCATCCCATCGGAATACGTCACCCAGACCGCCGAGAGATTGGCTTTGTACAGCGAACTATCGAACATCAATACGGAATTGGAATTGCAGCGATTTGCGAATAACCTAAAGGATAGATTTGGGAAAATTCCGAATACAGTGGCGGCATTGTTGGATACCGTTCGATTGAAATGGGCGGGCAAACAGCTAGGAATGGAAAAGATTGCTTTGGGTAACGGAGGGATGCGATGCTATTTCCCTGGCGATGCCAATGCGGCGGTATATCACAGCGACAGTTTTGTGGCCATTATGGGTTTTGTTGCCAGTAACCCAAACAAGTTCAGCGTAAAGCAAACGGATAAGGCTTTGATTGTTAGTGTTAAGGGAATAGAAACAGTGTTTGAGGCACTTCACGTATTGGGGGAGTGGGACTTGCATCGAACAACAGAAATATAAAAATCTCAGTATGAATCACGCCAGAATAACATTTGTTTTGTTACTTATTGGACTATCAAAATGGCTGCCATCGTACAGCCAAACACAGGTTATGACGAAAGGGGAATTTGCACACAATCCAGCATTGAAATATCATCCGTTAATGCAGGATTGTCCCGGCACACCAATTTCTAATGGCCGATACTATAATCCGGATTATCCGTTTTTGTTGACATTGAAAGATGTCCGGAAATGGAAAAAGCAAATCAATCCTTATTTGGAATTTAAGAAGACCGATACATTTCAGTTACCAATTTCTAAAGAGTTGGATTGGATTAAAGACGATTCGATTGATGGGGTTGCTTGGTTAGGTCATGCTACCTTTTTTATTCGAATTGGAGGTAAGACATTAATCACTGACCCCGTTTTTGGCAATGCTTCACGTGTGTTAAAACGGTTCTCGACGCTGCCCATATCGCCCAATGAACTGCCTCGAATGGATTATGTCTTGTTGAGCCACGACCATCGCGATCATATGGATTATAGCAGTATGCGTTTGTTGTCTAAATTGAACCCTAAGGCGCAGTATCTCTGTGGGTTATCAACGGCGCCACTACTGAAACGATTCAATCGCAATGGTAAGATTCAGGAGGCAGGATGGTATCAGCAGTATCAGTTGGATGATCAAACTATCAAGATTACCTATTTGCCGACTCGACATTGGTGTCGTCGATGGATTACAGATACCAATAGGCATTTGTGGGGTGCGTTTGTAATTGAAATAGGGGGCAAGGTGATTTATTTTGGTGGGGATTCAGGTTATGGAAAACACTACCTTGAAATGCGCGAATTGTTTCCGCATATCGATATTGCGATTTTAGGAATCGGAGCGTATCAGCCGGAATGGTTTATGGAGTCCAATCACTCCTCGCCAGCTAAGGCTTATCAGTCCTTTTTGGATTTGGGTGCAACTTACATGGTGCCGATGCACTACGGGACATTTGATTTGAGCGATGAACCCATCGGTGAGCCAGGTGAACGTTTGCGTTCAATAGCCACTGAAAATAAAATGACCCAGCGGGTATTGTTACCGGCACTGGGTCAGAATATTTTTGGGATGATGTATTAAACTATAATTTTCTAATTCCGGTCTCCTCGATGATGATTTCCTTGGCTTTATACAAAACGCCAACGGTTTGCTTAAACGCTTTTTTACTCATTCCCAATTTCGATTGAATGAGATTCGCATCAGATTTGTCGTGCAGTGCTAAAAATCCCCCCGCGGCGGTGATCGCCTCCAATACTGTATCAGACAGTGTGCTCACTTTCTTGTGGCCCATTGGGGTAAGTGATACATCCACATGTCCATTCTCTCTAACCAATCGAACGTAACCCTTTAATTGGTCGCCCATTTCAATTCTTTGAAAGACTTCGTTTTTGTAAATAATTCCCTGGTGTTTTTGGTTGATAATGACTCTAAACCCAATTTCCGTTTCTTCAAAACACAATAAATCAACGGCAGTGTTGTAAAGTATGTTGACATCCGTTTTTTCGAGCCATTTGGAAATTTTTGTACTGGCTAACAATCGGTCAGTTACTTCGTCGCGATACAAATAAGCCACCGTATGCTCTCCCTCCACCAATTTGCGATGTTGTTCTTTAAATGGTACGAAAAGGTCTTTCTCCAAACCCCAATCCAAGAATGCCCCAATGCCTGTTGCTGAAACCACTTCTAGGCAAGCAAACTGCCCGATTTCAATCATTGGAACCACTGTGGTTGCCGTTAAGCGATCTTCGGAATCTCTGAAAATAAAAACATTAATGACATCCCCTTCAATGGCTTCTGACGGACAAAATTTGTTGGGTAGTAATACTTCTACTCCCATTTCATCAACCAAATACCAACCTT
>JBEGUW010000061.1:0-7653 GCA_041178665.1 Bacteroidota bacterium | reverse complement strand
AACTTTTCTTTTGAGAAACTTGGTTTCGGTAACGAGGTTGTTTTTGTCGATGGCATTGCGAATAGAAATCAACAAGCGATTCAAATCCGGTGGCTTGGTAATGAAGTCGTAAGCGCCCTTTTTTGTTGCGTCTATCGCCATTTCTACGTTACCGTGACCAGATATCATGATAAATGGAAGATCGGGTCGCAAGGCTTGGGCTCTGTCTAGGAGTTCCATGCCGTCTATGCCGGGCATTTTGACATCGCACAGGACGACATCGTATTCATTTTTCTGTATTAGGAGCAGACCTTTGTTGCCATCATCGGCAGTGGTAACGTTGTAATTCTCGTATTCTAGAATTTCTTTGAGGGTTTCACGGATCGGCGCTTCATCGTCGATGACCAATATTTCAGCCATAATAAGTGTATAGATTAGGATACAATGATACAAAGAGAGAGGAGGAGAACAAGGTCGACTTTTCCACTACTTATGCTCTTTTTGATGTGATTTTGTGCAGGCAATAATTATGGAAATAGACCCTATCGATTTCAAACGAGAACAGAAGCGACGAATAGAGTGGACACATGGTTGCCTGAATTGTCATTATTTGAGAAAATGTTTGGCAATGTGGGGATTTTACATGATTTTTGTTTTTAAGAGATACTCCAAAATAGGTATGAATAAACATTTACTGGGAAGATTGGTGGCTTTGATTGCTTTGGTGGCGCCTTTCGCGTTGTCCGCGCAGACAGATCCGCTTTTCACGCATTTCACATTTAACAAGTTGTTCTATAACCCAGCTTATGCAGGGGCGTCGGGTCAATTTTGTTTAAATGCAATTAACCACCAGCAGTGGTTAGGTTATGACGATGAGTCTCCATTTCTCAAACCACAAGACAATCAATTTAGCATTGAGAATAAACTGGATGCGGCTCGTAAGAATATTGCACCGGTGACACGTGGGTTGGGATTCTCAGCGCCAATTATGGTAAAAGGAAACAATATGGGAGGCGCTTTTTTCTCGTTGGTTACGGATCAAATTGGATATGAGACGGCAACTTACATGAAGGGCGGCGGTTCTTTTGCTTATACAATGAGCGATGGATCAAATATTCGTTTGGGTGTTGATGTAACCAATTTGACAAAAACTTTGGATGCATCAAAACTGAGATATCATGATCCCAATGATCCAATGATTCCAACAGGAAGTCCTTCGGATCAACATATTACCTTCGGAGCGGGTTTATACTATTCTAATCCAAACATTGAAGATGGCGCGTATTTGGGAGTTTCTTCTACGCATTTAAATCCTCAGACTTTTAGTTACGGTCCTTCAGGAACGATAAATGTGACAACGAACCGACACCTATATATAGTAGGGGGATACAAAAAGAACAATTTCATGGGTAACCCGTCATTGACGTTGGATCCTGCTTTCTTGATAAAAACTGCGATGAGCGTAGGGGGCTTGGTTAAGCCTCAATTAGATTTACAAGGTTTGGTTACTTGGAACGGTTTGTTTGCTGGGGGTGCTAATATTCGTGTCTATGGTTTAGGTGCGGAATCAGTTTCCTTAATCTTGGGTTACTATCCTCCGTTGTTGGGCAATGGTCCAATGAGCGATCAAAAGCTACGCGTTGGCTATTCTTATGACTTGACAGTGAATAACATTTTGAGGAATTCAGCGGGTTCTCATGAACTCCAAGTGAATTACTGCTTTATGTTCACGGTTCCTGAAAGGCCAGTTCGTGTATTCCGTCACCCACGTTACATGGAACGTTCTCCTGAGTGGGATTAATTAAAAAAAATATTTATCCACATAAAATAAACATTCGATTTTGTCGTTTCATAGATACCGAAAATAAATAAAATGTTGATTTATTCAAATAGAACTTTATTTTTGCAATCTTAGAAACAATACGCAATATCAAAACTGCATAATGAAAAATACGGTGATGAGTCTCTTCACAAACAACGAGTTCGCTAAGAAAGCTTTGAATTTCTTGGGCAATCGAACCTTACGCAGGGCTGCGATCGTGGCTTCTGTAATGGTCTATGCATGCGGACCAGCCGATACCGGTGATTTGACCGGTGTTCTAGGCAGACGACCTTGGTTTCACCCCCAGCCTCCGGGAATGGTGTACGTGAAATCAGGAACTTTTCACACAGGACAAGGAGGGCAGGATGTATTCAATTCCTACTTGGAGCCGAACAAACAGATGACCATAACTGGTTTCTGGATGGATGAAACAGAGATCACAAACAACGAATACCGTCAGTTTGTGAATTATGTAATCGATTCATTGGCTAGAATCATGTGTGACGACGATGAATATTACTTCCCAGAAGATGAGGAGGGCAATCGTTTGATTAATCCTTATCGCGAAGTGGATTGGTTGAAACATAAGGAGGAATTGGCTGACATGTGGTATCAGGGAGATGAGCGTTTCCAAGGGAAGCATCAAATCGATACTCGTAAGTTGATTTACCATTTCATGTGGACTGATTTTGATGCGGCTGCAAACCAGGATCGCGACAAATACAATCCGATGGATCGTAGTAAATTCATGCGCACAGAGGATGTTTTGGTTTACCCAGACACATTGTGTTGGGTACGTGATTTCACCTATTCATACAATGAGCCAATGGCACAGGTGTATTTCCACCACCCAAAATATGATGAATATCCAGTTGTTGGTGTTTCTTGGCATCAAGCCTATGCTTTCTGTCGTTGGAGAACTGATCGTAAGACTGCCTATTGGGAAATGAATGGATATCTACCAAATACACATGACTTCCGTTTGCCAACTGAATATGAGTGGGAGTATGCTGCTCGTGGCGGTCGTATTGGAAACAAATATCCATGGGGCGGACCTTACGCTAGAAATAGCAAGGGTTGTATGTTAGCCAACTTTAAGCCTTTACGTGGCAACTATGGTGTTGACGGTGGTGTTTATCCAGTTCGTGTCGATAGTTATTTCCCTAATGACTTTGGTTTATATAACATGTCGGGTAACGTTTCTGAATGGACACGTACTTCATGGGATGAGGCGAACAATGCTTTTGCTCATGATTTGAATGGTGAGTCATACAAATTCATCAAAGAAAGAGGCAAAGAAGGCACACGTCAGGTAAAAGATATTCCGATCAACGAAAAACGCAAAGTCATCCGCGGTGGTTCTTGGAAGGATGTCGCTTACTTCATCGAAAATGGAGCTAGAACCTACGAATACCAGGACACGAGTAAGTCTTATGTAGGTTTCCGTTGTGTTCAAACATACATTGGTCGTTCAAACACCGACCGTAAATAAGTTTTAGAATAAATTCAAATTTGATTCGTTAACCATTCAACTAACTATAACAAAAATAAATATGAGCAACAAAAGTTTCTTTGAGACAAAAAAGTTTAAAACTACTATGAACTTCGTTTATGGTATGGGCGCGGCGGTAGTAATCGTGGGAGCATTGTTTAAAATTTTGCACTTGAAAGGTGCAGATCTGATGTTATCGGTGGGTCTATTGACAGAAGCCGGGATTTTCGTAATTTCATCTTTTGAACCTGTACATATGGATCCAGATTGGTCATTAGTATATCCTGAATTGGCTGGTGGTGACCCAACTGAATCAAAAAAGAAATCAAGTGGTACTGTTACTCAGCAATTAGATAATATGTTGGCTCAAGCGAAGATTGGTCCAGAATTGATCGAAAGTTTGGGAAATGGTTTGTCTTCATTGAGCAATAACGTAAAAGATATGGGTACTTTGTCGAATGCAGCAGTTGCAACGAACGAGTATGCTGAAAATGCTTCAAAAGCGGCAAAGAATATGAATGCAATTGCAGATAGTTCTGCAATGGTATCTGATTCAATGGGTAATTTCTCTGCTGGCTTGCAGGGTGCTTTAACAAACATCAATTCAACTGAAGCAGCTACTGCTGAGTTTGCTGGTGAGTTGTCTAAGTTGAATCGCAATTTGAGCAATTTGAATTCTATCTACGGTAATATGTTGAGCGCTATGGGCGCTAGCAAAGCCTAATCCATTTATCTAACCCAATTTAAAAAGGAGATATAGATAATGGCAGGTGGTAAAGTATCCGCACGTCAGAAGATGATCAACATGATGTACCTCGTGTTGACAGCGCTTTTGGCACTTAACGTATCTAAAGAAATCATCAAGGCATTTAACTTGATTGAAAACTCTTTGGATAATTCTACAAAAAACATCGTTCAAAAGAACAGTGCAGTATTGGGTTCATTGGTAAAAACTGCCGCTGAAAACAAAGCTGCTGCTGCTGCAGTTTCATACTGTAATCAAGTACAAGGTTTGAGCAAAACTTTGATTGATCGTTTGAATGGTATCAAGAATGAATTGTTACTTCTTTCTGGTGACCAGAAAGATCCTAAAATGGGTCGTAAGCAAGAGCCTGAAGCCTTGTTGGTGAAAGGTGGTGTTGCTGAGTTGGCGCAAGGTGATAACATGGAACTTCATGGTAACTATTTCATGAAAGCGAATGAGGGTAAAAATGGTATTGAACTTCAAGACGCAATCAATAAGGCTCGTATTGAGATGTTGAATGTTATGAAGAAGGCTTCCGTTGATCCAATTTTGGCTGCATCTCCTGAAACTAAGAAAATGCTGTTGGATCGTATGAAGGCAATCGAAGAGAAAACTTCTTTGTATGCAAACAATACTACCAATTCTAGTGGAACAGAGCAAACTTGGGTATCAATGTATCTAGAGCATTCTCCTTTGGCTGGTGTATTTGCCATGTTGAGTAAGGTAGAAAACGATTCACGTTCAATGGAGGCAGAAGTTATGCAAGCCTTGGCTGAGTCTGTGAATGCTGCGGATTACAAATTCGACAAATTGATTCCGGTTGTTTCTTCATCTACTTCAGCAGTATTGACAAACCAAACTTATGAGGCTAACATTTTGTTGGCTGCTTACAATTCTAAGGCTCAAATGGTTGTGACTGTTAACGGTCGTCCAATTGAAGTGGTTGATGGTGTTGGTAAATACAAAGTAACTAGCGCATCTCCTGGTTCTCAGAAATATAAAGTAGGTATTCAGGTTCCTAAGCCAAATGGTGGTGGTTCTGACAACTACGAAACTGAAGCTGAATATAGTGTATTTGCTCCACAAGCAGCGATTTCTGCTGATGAGTTAAATGTATTGTACGTTGGTTTACCTAACCCGATTTCAGTATCTGTGGGTGGTGTAGATCCTAAAAATGTAACTGTATCTGTTGTGGGTGGTGGTGTAAACCTTCGCGCTGCGAAGCCAGGTCAGTTTAACGCTTTGGTTCCTGTACGTAATGGTAACGAGTGTTTGATCAAAGTAACTGCAAAGTTGCCTGATGGACGTACCGTTTCTATGGGAGATAAGAAATTCAAAATCCGTAACGTTCCTCGTCCAGTATTTAAAGCGGGTAGTGTTGGATTTAGCGGACCAATCTCTTTGTCTGCATTGAAAGTGCAAGCAAATGCTGTTGCTGCTTTGGATAACTTCGTTTATGATGGTGTTAAATACGATGTATTATCATATCGCTTTACATGTATCGGACGTCGTACTAATGGACCAAAAATCATGACGGCTAACGGTGCATCTTTGGCACCTATTTCAACATTCTTGAAAATGTTAGGACCTGGTGATTTGATTCAGTTTGACCAAATTAAAGTAATCGGACCAGACAAAACCCCGAAATTCTTGGATAACGTGGGTGGCGCAGTTCAATAATAGAAACAACTATGAAACGCATTTTATTCACACTCGCATTATTCACGGCAGCCGGCTTGCAAGCGCAAGACTGGGGTGGCGGTTGGGGTTCTACGCCAGAGCCTGCAGCTAAAGGTGGTAAAACACCAGCATCGGCACCAGCTCCTTCAGAAGCAACTGGTGAGCCCAAAAAGGATGTTGAAATTGTGATTCCTACAATTGGAACACACTACGATGATCCAACGGTTCCTCATTATGAGCCAGAATATGTGAATCAGGATACCAACATTCGCAATTTGCAAGGTGTTGTTATGCCTCGTCCATATTTGCGTAACGCGGATGTTAAATACCGTAAGCGTGTATGGCGTGTGATTGATTTGCGTCAAAAGATGAATCGTTCTTGGACATGGCCTAAGAATCCTATTTCTCAAGTGTTCTGGGAATTTGGAACCAAAGGGTTGTTGCGTGCGTATGCTACGGATTCTTTTAACCGTATCATGACACCAGAGGACATCATTCGTACTACTTCAGAAATCATCACAACTTCAAAGCAACGTCCAGGTTCTGACGACCCTACGGATTTGGTTGATACATCTTTCCCTGAATACTTTAGCTGGGATTTGATTCAGAAGTTTGAAATCATGGAAGATTGGGTTTTTGATTATAAGCATGGTGAATTGAAGCCGATTATCATTGGTATCGCTCCAATCCAGCCTAAAATGATCATGGGTCAGTCTTATGATGTGAAACCTTTCTGGTTGAAAATGGATGATTGTCGCCCTACATTGGCTAAATCAGAAGTATTCAATAGATACAATGATGCAATGCGTTTGAATTGGGATCAGCATATTAACCACCACCGTTTATTCGATAGTTATATTGTAAAGACATCTGAGTGGGATGATAGATACATTACCCAAAAGCCTGAGTTTAAGCAAGATGGTTTGGCTTCATTGCTTCGTGCAGAAGAAATCAAAAACGACTTGTTCATCTTTGAGCATGATTTGTGGGAGTACTAATCTTACATATTTGATACTTTAAAAATCCCGAAGGTAACTTCGGGATTTTTTTTGTCCCATCCTAATTGGCAATCATTTGAATTTATTCCAAGGATTGCTTTGATTTTCCTAGAATATTTTGTATTTTTGCCGTTCGTTTTAGTAACGATGTTCGATAAAGCGGAAGATCTAATCATTGAGTTTGTCAAATTAAAAGATGGCAAACACTCGTTTAACTTCCGAGTTGACGAAACGTTCTTTGAAGAATTGGGGAGTGCTGAGGTACATAAAGCCGATGTGGAAGTGGAGGTCTTGGTTGACAAAAACGTTAACTGGATGCATTGTCACATCGACATACATGGTAGCATGACAGTTGATTGTCACCGGTGTTTGGTGGATATTCCTTTGGGGATTGAAACGAAATATTTGTTGATTGTTAAATTGGATAGTCATGAAACTGTGGATGTGGATCACGAAGATGAGGGAGTAGAGTTAATCTACTTACGTCCGCATGATTTTGAATTGAGTATCGCTCGCCCCGTTTATGAAACAAGTCTATTGGCTTTACCTATGATTAGGAATTGCGATGATTTGGAGATTAAGCCCTGTGACCAGGGAATGATTCAGAAACTAAATACGCTCAGCGGAGAAACAACAGGTGAAGTTGTGGATGCTCGCTGGGAGAAATTGAAACAACTAAAAAACAAATAACCAAGGAAATGGCACATCCTAAACGAAAAATATCCAAAACCCGTCGCGACAAACGTCGTACTCATGACAAAATTGAAGTCCGTCCAATGATTGCTGATCCAGTAACTGGTGATGTTTCATTGTACCATCGTGTAAATCTCGAAACAGGAATGTACCGCGGCCAGAAGGTAATGAAGGGTCGCAACGATAGTTAACAATGAGAATTGGTATTGACGCCATGGGTGGGGATTATGCCCCATTAGAGGCC
>JBEGUW010000060.1:0-5160 GCA_041178665.1 Bacteroidota bacterium | reverse complement strand
CAAGGGGATGGGGATTGCCATTTCTATGGATAAACTCATTTCATTTCGGGGTTTTGGTTCTTACAAAGGCAGCGGAAAATTGCATCATTTGGGTTTGGGTGTTCGCGATTTTGGTGTCATTCAATTGCCCATGGTATCGGTGGAGAGCAGGGGTTATGTTTGGGATGCATCGGGCAAGGGATTGAATCCTGTGGGCGATGCGATTACGCAAGCGGTGACGTTAAAACAGGCGGTGGTAAACGCAAGGCAACTGCAATTGAGCAATTGGTTTGGAAACCAACGAGATTCTGCTTTGGCTCGGTTGGATTTATCCAATCAAAATCGTTCTGGGGCCATACTTGCGCCTTTTACTTTATATGCTGAGTTGAATCGATTTTATTGTTTGGGACAAACGTTGGGTATGAATGTAACCTATTTACATGTAAAGGGTTATGTGCCATCGGCGCGGGTTTGGTGGAATTTTGATTGGAATGCCAAGGGCAACCAAAAATGGACGAGTTTACAAATGCAGCCGTATTTTGCTTTGGGCGGATTTGATACTTGGGATTTGGGCATTTTTACAACATTTCAGACACCTATTAAGCGTTTGGGCAACACGTCCTTCCGGTTGGATCTTCGCGGCTTAGAGGCCTGGGCGATGCCAAATAAGCAGCACGGGGCTGGTTTGTCTGCCGCTGTGCTATTTAGACTTTGAGTTGGCGATTATTTGCTTGGCTGAATTGGCGCATTTCCGATTTCGTACACATACCAAGCGCCACTGTGGGTTAATGGGGTGGTGCTTTTGGTAGGTACTGCTTGTTGAGCATAATCCTTGAACCATCGTTGAGGGTCATTGGTAACCACATAACCTAGTTTACGTCCTTTTGATTTCCAGGGATAGTCTAATGGAATGGCCTGCGATTTTTGTGTAAAAATGCCTTTGGCGAGGTCCGTCATGTAATCAGGTGCCAATCGCACCCCTTTGGTTTGCAGGGCGTAAAGGGCGGTATTTGGAGACGGGTCGAAGGCCACAAAAACTTCTAAATCTTGTGGGTTGTTGTTTTGCAGCCATTGGCCGAGATTTTCCAAATCGCGAATATCAGTAATCACATTTTGGCAGTAATAATCGTTGGGTGTAAATCGGTGGTGCAGCATTCTGCTGGCATGACCGAAACTGACGAATGGGATAATCCAAAGCCCAAGCATTGTGGCGATGGCTGGGGTGCCTTGTAACAGTATTTTTCCGTTTAGATAACGTTGTTGGAGAGAAAGTATCGCAAAGAAAATAAAGGGCCAAGCGGTAAGGAAATAGTAGTCGTGATAGCGAAATTGTAAATGAAAAAGAACGAATAAACCAGAGAATCCAAGAAACAGCCAAAGGCTTAATTGTTCGATTAGGGTAAGTGAGGTACGATTTTTTATGATGGTATAAAGCCAAACAATGAGTATTCCTGCGATACACCATGTTACATAAAGTGAATCTTTCCAAGTATTTAGGCTGTATTCGGTGACTTGGATGAATTCGGACAGGCTTTTGCTTGGGTTAATTTTTTGGAGGAAGTGGGTGTTGTAGGTGGCATTGGTGAGGTAATTCGCGTATCGGTACCACAATGTGATGGGAATGAACGGAATGAGCAAAGTGATCCAATGGGGCTTTGGTAGATTTAGGGCGTCGTTATCGTCGAGAATTTGATAAGAATTGTCGGAAGTTTTGATGACATTGGCGTTGTTTTTTCGCGTTTGCATCAGTAGCACGATGGCGATGGCGAAGTGTACAATCAGGAAAGATACTTTGATCAGGCCAGAAAGGGTGATAAAAAGTATATATAGCCACCAATTGGTTTTGGCGTTGAGGTGAAATTGCCATTGGATCCAGTGGTACATGGCAATCATGGAGAGTGAAAGGGATACGGGATCGGCGAGAAAGTTCCAGGTGTAAAATACAAAAGTGGGAGATAGGTAATAAATGCCAAGCAGGGCCAGTTTGCTGCTATTTCGGGGTATGTGAAGGGAGAGGATTCTCCATGCGGCCCACATGCCATAGGTGACGGTGCTGCCTACGAGGATTCTGTATACGATGGGTTTGAATCCAACGATGTGGTAGATGATGGCGGTGAGGTAGGGAATGATGGGAAATTCCATGCCGGCGATGCCCTCGGCGGCGCGGTTTTCCATGACTCTGGGCTGTAAAAAGTTCATGGACTCGTGCCAAAAGTTCCAGGCTACGCAGGCGCGATCGGCTTGAGCTCCTTGGTGCATCCCAAAAACGGGCATATTGATAAAATCGAGCCAACCCAGTCCAAGTTGAATGAGGATCCAAAAAATCCAAAAAGCGCGATCGGGGTGGCGTTGTTGCACGTTAGTTGGTGTTTAATTGGTCTAGGTTTGAATCTTTTACGATGTAGGTGGGTCTGTTTTTTACATTTTCGCTCACTCTACCGAGGTATTCACCCAAGATTCCGATGCCCAGAAGCTGTACACCCCCGAGGAAGAGCACGGAAATGTGTAGTGAGGTCCATCCTACTTCTGTATAACCAAAAAACTTTTGATACAGGCTGTAGACGATGAGGAGAAAAGCGATGGCGGAGACTGCAAATCCAAGCATTGTGGCAACTTTCAGTGGCCAATTGCTAAAGCTAGAGATGCCGTCGGTGGCAAATCGCATCATTTTTGAATAGGTAAATTTTGTATTTCCACCCATTCTTTCTTCTCGATCGTATTCTACTGATGTTGCATTGAAACCAATCCACGCAATTTGTCCGCGCAGGTATTTGTGTTGTTCGGGCATATTTTTCAATACGCGTTGAACTTTTTGATGAATCAATCTAAAATCACCGGTATCGAGGGGGATTTCGATGTTTGTGATGTTTGCCAGAAATCGGTAAAACAATTTGGCGGTGATTTTTTTCAGCCAAGATTCGCCTTTTCGCTTTTTTCGTTTGGCATAGACCACTTCAAATCCTTCCAATGATTTTGCATACAATTGGGGGATGAGTTCTGGCGGATCTTGGCCGTCGCCATCCATGATGATTATCCGGGATCCACGGGCATGCTCCAAACCAGCGGTTATTGCGATTTGATGGCCGAAGTTCCTCGAAAAATCTATGTATTTGATAGAAGGGTTGCTTTCAGATAGGCCTCTGATGATGCCGAGGCTTGCATCCTTGGAGCCATCGTTCACGTAGATGATTTCGTGAGTTAGGCCGAGGGGTAGAAGGGCATTTTGAATTCGCTCATTGAGCGGCACCAAATTCATTTCTTCATTGAAGATGGGAATAACGATCGACAAATCTGGATTTGGGCTAGCCATTCAACAAAAATATGGAAATTGAATAAGTACCTTTGTGTAAATCATTAAAACAAAGAAAAAATGCGTTTCACTTTTCGTTTCAGCTTATTGACATTGGCTTTTGCCTTGATTACCACTGTTTCTTGTCAGAACAAACCCGCATCGTCACACGATGAGCCCATCACTGAAAAGTCTTTTGATGCTACAATTGGGGGGAATAAGTTGGTTATGGTAGATTTTTACACTACTTGGTGCGGACCTTGCAAGAAAATGGCTCCATTTGTTCAGCAGATTCGTGAAAACCGTGCGAGTGATGTTGTGGTATTGAAGGTAGATGCTGAAGCGCAAGCGGGTATTGCAGATCGTTATCGTTTGGAGGGATATCCCACGGTCATTTTCTTCAAAAATGGTCAGGTTGTTGGCAGGGTTTTGGGCTACCAAACCTATGAAAACCTCAGCGGTTTTGTAGATCGTTTCAAGTAAATGATGGATTTCCTTTGGTTTTGAAATCAAAGGAAGTGAGCGAAACGCGGTGAATTACCGCAATTCGGTGTAAGGTATTTTGCAGCCTTATGGATTGAGGAAAAAGTGGAAACTATCGCCACGCAATCCCAAACGCAAGGTTTCAAGCGGAATGATTTCATTGGGGGCAATGTTTCCGAGGTTCACATCGCTTCCATAAAGTTGGATGAACCACACTTGTTGTTCTTTTTTGGGTGCTTCCCAGATCACACTTTCTTGAGGGATTTTGCGGATGATTTCGGCCACCAAGCCTGATCTTACCTCACCTGTACCCCTAAAGATTCCTACGGTTCCAGATTCACGTGCCTCACCAATGACTTTCCAGGCGCCGGCACTGAGTTCGGTTTCCATTTGTTCAATCCACTCATAGGGGGGAATGATTTTTTCGGCGTCTTTGCTACCTACTTCACTTAGAACGGTGTAGTTTTTCGCAAGGGTTTGGATGTACTCGCATTTGGCATCGTGGTTCATTTCTAGGCTGCCATCGCTCACTTCAACGTGTGTAAGGTTGAGTTTTTCGAGCAATCTCAAATAATCATCGAACTGGTTTCTTGCGATATAGGCTTCGAACAGTGTACCGCCGAGGTAAACGGGAATATTTACACTTTGATATAATTTAATTTTTTCTTGGAGTTTGGTGGTGAAATAGGATGTTCCGAATCCCAATTTGATGAGATCTGTGTAGGGTTCACCATTTTCGAGAAAGTTTTCTACTTCACGAAGACTCAATCCTTTATCCATGACCATGGTTAGGCCATTGTTGCGAGGTTTTGTGCTGCGGCTGGGCAACTGCTGAAGATTGAATAGGTCTTGGTTCATAATCCGGTTCTGGGTTGGGTGTATTTGGCGATGCAGGCAAGTATTGCCGTGGCTTTTTTGAGCTCAGGCGCAAAGGTAAATAATTGAATGTGCTCGTTGGCGTTCATTTCAAGGGCTTTTTCAAGGACGAAAATGGCTGCTGATGCTTGTCCGGAAAGGTAGCAAAGCGCGGCCAAACGATATAAAAGTCCGCTGTGTTGGGGGTTGTTAAGCAAACCGGTTTCAATGACATCGAGGGCCTTATCTGATTCACCAATCTCATAGAGCGATGTGCTGTAATCAAGCCAAACTTCGGGATTGGTTGCATGTTCGATGGTCAAAGATTCGTATAGTGCTTCCCATTTTTCTTGCATGTGGGCACCAAAATACGCGCTGGCCAGCACCATGCCATAATCCGATTCGAAATGGTCTAAATCATAGGCTCTTTCGAGGTAGGGAATTGCGGCTGAGTAATTCTCTTCGTAGTGCCAAGTAAGGCCCATGGAATACCAGCATTCAGCATCTTGCGGTTGATTTTTTAAGATTTCTTTGTAGATGGATCTGCAGGTTTT
>JBEGUW010000059.1:0-6670 GCA_041178665.1 Bacteroidota bacterium | reverse complement strand
TGTGGGGTGTGGTGACGAACATCACGAATTTTGGGGCTTTTGTGGATATCGGGGTGAAGCAGGATGGGTTGGTGCACATTTCGCAGTTGGGACACAAGTTTGTGAAGAATCCGGCCGAGGTGGTGGCGTTATCGCAGCGTGTGAAGGTGAGGGTGCTGGAAGTGGATCGGGCCAGAAAACGGATACAGTTAACGATGAAGTTTTGAGGTTTGGCAAACACTTATTGACTAACTTTGTACCTTTCTTAGTATGAGCGAATTCACAGGTAAATCACGGGTATTGAAGTCGCCCACGGGCAGCAAATTGAACTGCAAAGGTTGGGTACAGGAAGCGGCTTATCGCATGTTGCACAACAACTTGGATCCAGAAGTGGCTGAGCGCCCGGAGGATTTGATCGTGTACGGTGGATTGGGCAAGGCGGCGCGTAACTGGCCTGCTTTTGATGATATATGTAGGGCTTTGTTGGATTTGAACGACGATGAAACGTTGATGGTTCAGAGTGGTAAAGCCGTTGCGATTTTGCCTACGCACAAAGATGCGCCTCGGGTTTTGATCAGTAATTCGCAGTTGGTGCCGAATTGGGCGAACTGGGACCATTTCAGGGAGTTGGAGGAAAAAGGATTGATGATGTACGGTCAGATGACGGCCGGCAGTTGGATTTATATTGGATCGCAAGGCATTGTGCAGGGTACTTATGAGACCTATGCCGAGTGTGCGAATCAGCATTTTGGTGGTACGTTGAAGGGTACTTTGAACGTAACCGCTGGATTGGGTGGTATGGGTGGTGCTCAGCCATTGGCCATTACCATGAATGAGGGGGTGGCTTTGGTGGCGGAAGTGGAGGAGTGGCGCATTCGCAAGCGTTTGGAAACCAGGTATTTGGATGTGATGGCGCGCGACATCGACCAAGGAATTGATCGGGCATTGGCTGCGAAAGAGCGTGGCGAAGCCTTGAGTATTGGGGTGTTGTGTAACGCGGTTGAACTTTTAGAGCGCTTGATTGAAAGGGGTATTGTGCCTGATACTTTAACGGATCAAACCAGTGCTCACGATCCTTTGATTGGGTATTATCCGATGGATATGGATGTGGAAGCGGCGGATCGTTTGCGGAAGAACAATCCTGAGAAATATACTGAATTGAGTTACAAAACCATCGTGAAGCACGTCGAGTTGATGCTTGAATTGCAGAAGATGGGTAGCGTTACTTTTGATTATGGTAACAATTTGCGCGGTAGGGCTTTGGAAAAGGGGTTGAAAAATGCCTTCGATTTTCCGGGTTTTGTACCGGCTTATATTCGTCCGTTGTTCTGTCAGGGCAAAGGTCCCTTCCGATGGGTGGCGTTGAGCGGCGATCCTCATGATATCAAGGTGACCGACGATAAGATTTTGGAATTGTTCCCCGAGAACGAGAGTTTGAAGCGTTGGATTACTTTGGCTCAGGAGAAGATTGAGTTTCAGGGATTGCCTGCGCGGATTTGCTGGTTGGGACAGGGGGAACGACAGAAAGCGGCTTTGGCTTTCAATGAGTTGGTGAGAACTGGGGCTGTGAAGGCGCCGATTGTTATTGGTCGCGACCATTTGGATACGGGCTCTGTGGCTTCGCCGAACCGCGAAACCGAGGCGATGATGGATGGATCAGACGCGGTTGCGGATTGGCCAATTTTGAATGCTTTTGTAAACGTGGCTGGCGGTGCTAGTTGGGTGAGTTTGCATCATGGCGGTGGCGTAGGGATGGGTTATAGTATCCACAGTGGGATGGTGATTGTGGCCGATGGTACGGATGATGCGGAGCGCAGATTGCGTCGCGTTCTACACAACGATCCAGGAATGGGTGTTGTACGTCACGCCGATGCCGGTTACGAATTGGCAAAGGAAACCGCCAAGCAGCACGGTTTGGATTTGTATGCCCGTTTGCATGGGAGCGAGGAATAATTCTATTCATTAAAGGCTCAATTTGCCTTAATGAGAATTATTTTTTACTCTCTGTGGATTGAAGTTCCTGTCCAGCTCTTTTAATTTGGCTGTAAGCTGAAAATTCACAGACAATTGCGGTAATTGAAAATAGAATGCCTGCGGGGGAGTCTAAATAAAGCAATACTGTTCCTACAGTTGCAGAAATAGAGGCGACGGTTAGAAGGGTGCCAGCTTTAGATAGGTGATTACCGGATTTGTGAATTGGATCATTGCTTTTTTGTGGTAATTGTATAGATATCAGAGGTTCTCGGTAGTTTTTCTTTGGTTTGTTTATTGAGGTGTTCTCTACGGGTTGCTCAACAATTGTGCTTGATGGAATACTTTCAGTTTGCGCGTGTATTGTGGTAAAAGCAAAGCAGAAAAGAAGTACGGTGATGATGTTTCTCATTGTGATTTTATTTATGTTGTTTGACAGTTATTGTATACTGCAAGTTAGAAAATTTCTACTATTAAAAACAATATTGAAATTAGTAAACCGCTAAAATCGTTTGCAGGCTTTTTTGCAGTTGCTCAATCTGAGCGGGTGGTAATTCTCCCAATTTTTTGATCAGTCGCTGGTTGTCGATGCTTCTAATTTGATCCACGATTACATCGCTAGGCTCCGAGAGTCCGGTTGTTGATGTTTCCTTGAACGGAATGTGTACACGTAGCAATGTCGCTGCCGAAAGTTGAGTTGTGATCGGACAAACGATGGACGTTTGGAGCACACCTTCAATCAATGCGCTATGAATCACAACCACCGGTCGGGTTTTGCCCACTTCATGTCCCTTTTTGGGGTTGAGGTTGGCCAAATAGATTTCAAACGGCTTTGTAATCATGATTAATCTTCGGTTAAATCTTCTAGGGCATCAAACTCCTCCATCGCTTCTTTGGAACTGTTGTAAATGACCTTGGCTTCTGCTACCAACTGCATGCGAGTTTGATTTTCTATGATGCTTTTGGTGCGTGATTCCAAGGTTTCGACGATGAATTTGTTGCGCGACAGTGAAATGCCATCGGATAGGCGGTCTATTTCCGATAGTAGGTAACGAGGTAATTTTAAGGATATCATAACGATGTCTGGTTTCTTTAATTCTTTGTACGATTTCATTTGTTGGTCCTCCAAAATTAGATATAATACAAAGATATACAAAAGAGATATACAATAAAAATATTTTTTGATTTGTGAAAATCACAATGCAGGAAGGTCTTCAATATGCAAAACCTATCCGATACAACTTTGTTCCTTGTGTATATGAATTACATAGTTTTCGGAGGAAGTCGTGGTGTTGGCGCTTCAGTAGTAGGCGGGTTGGTATCGCAAGGATATAGTGTTTGGTCGGTTTCGAGAAGCGGTGAATCCGCTGATGTTGCAACGGGTATTGCGTGGGATGCGATTTCTGATGAAGCCATCGAGGGTCTTCCAGCAGAAATTCACGGCGTGGTGTACGCTCCGGGAAGTATCAATTTGAAGCCCTTTAGAGGTCTAAAATTGGATGAATTTCGCGCCGATTTTGAAGTCAATGCGATGGGCGCTGTAAAAGCCTTACAAGCCTGTTTGCCGGGCATGAAGTCCGCTGGAAAAGCGTCGGTCGTGCTCTTTAGTACGGTCGCCGTACAAACGGGAATGCCTTTCCACGCAAGCATCGCCATGGCAAAAGGAGCCATAGAAGGTTTAACGCGTAGTTTGGCTGCTGAGTGGGCCCCTCAGATTAGGGTGAATGCGGTAGCGCCGAGTTTGGTGAATACGGATTTGGCGGCGAGATTGCTATCGACTCCCGAAAAAGTAGAGGCTAGTGGCAAAAGACATCCTTTACAGCGCGTGGGTGAGGCGAGTGATATCGCTTCGGCGGTATTATTTTTACTGGGCGATGGCAGCGATTGGATGACGGGTCAAGTGATGGCAGTGGATGGTGGAATGGGGAGTTTGCGTGCGTAATTTGTGCCATCGATCGATGACAAAATAATGGAAAGTAAAAAGAGCGTATATCGGACAGAAGATTTCTCCGAAATGGAGCAGCGATTCCGGGCCCAGCTAATTAATTCGATGCCAGGTATCAAAGCGTTGAACTTGGTGGGTACGCGGGGTGAAGATGGTACAGAAAACTTGTCGGTCTTTAATTCGATTTTTCATGTCGGTGCCAATCCGCCTTATTTGGGGATGGTGATTCGTCCGGATAGTGTAGATCGACACACATGGCAGAATATTCAATCCACCGGCAGTTATACGTTAAATTCTGTGGGGGAGGCGATTTACCGACAAGCACATCAAACCTCAGCGAGATATGAACGCGGAATCTCTGAATTTGATGCCGTGGCCCTGGATTCCCAATACAGAGACGGTGTATTGGCGCCCTTTGTGGCTGAGAGCGCAATCAAAATCGGGTTGGAGTTGCAAGAGTTTCATCGTGTGGAATGCAACGGGACACTTATCGTAATAGGAAAGGTAGTTTACGTTGAAATCGAGGATGCGTTGATTACGGAAGATGGTTCTGTGGATCTCGTAAAGGCGAAATCGGTAGGATCGATAGGGGTAGACGGTTACGTTGGAGTGAACTGGTTGAGTCGATTGAGCTATGCAAAACCTGATCGGGAGACAGTTACTTTGTTTCCGAAGTGATCGACAACAAGTTGCGATCGCATTAAATAAGGGGATTGGGTATTACTTACCCGCTTTTACATCTGGCAAAGCAGCACCTTGCTCTGTACGCGCTTTTCCGTTGCCTTTTTGAGACTTGGTCTTTTCGCTGTTGTAAGATGCAGCAACCAACGAAATTACCACCAATAACAGGGCACCGCCCCAAGTGATTTTTTCAACCACGTTGGTAGTTTTCTCAACGCCAAACAATTGATTTCCTTGAGAGAAATTTGAAGCCAATCCGCCGCCTTTAGGGTTTTGGACCAAAATGATCAGCATCAACAATGTGGCTGCAATAATTCCGATAATCAATATCCAATTCATTGGTTTTGTTCTTTTTTAATTTGTTCGATAAGGGATGCAAAGTAAGCACTTTTTTCTGGGAATTTCAACTGCAGTTTTTCATAGGAAATGATTGCCTTTTCAAAGTGCCCTTGGGTCCGGAAAATGTTTGCTAGTGTTTCGGTTACAATGGCGGGGGAAAAGGTTTCGCTGCGCTTCATTGCTCGCTCTGGTGAATAGAATTCTTGCTTGGGCCGACTGATGCTAGGTTGCTTTTCGATAAACTGGTTGATGAGTCCAAATTTGTCAAGATTCGTCAAAGGCTTGTTTACCTCCGTCGCATTTAATGTCGAAGCCTCCAGGTTTTGTTGGTCTATTGAGCCACGGTCGCTATTGGATGTGCTCGTTGAAGTTGTTGTGGAATTTTTTATTTCTAGCCAATCAAAGAAGTCGAGTTCTTCGGATGCCTGAACGATCGCTGGTTTGATTGGTTCCGGCACTTCGGTATTCTCTTCGTTATTGTTGATCAAACCCAAAGAAAGGAACTCTTCGATGTTGTAAGGTCTGGTTTGTTTAGGTTGATCGAATGGCTCTGATGATTGATTGTTGTCGTTGAAATCAACGGGCTCAAAATTGAAAGTCGTACCCATCGCCTTGGCGATGTCGTATTCTTCCGCCGGTTGGAATAGTGGAACCGGTGTTTGTAACTCCAATTGAGGAATTTGCATCGCCGACAGTTCCGCCATTGAGTTCTCGGATTCGGTATTCGGTTCCGCGGCGAGGATTATCGGCTCTGAGGCTTCAATAACGGCCGCAGGTTCTGGTGTCATTGCCTCCAATGCTGCACTGATAGAAACGCTCACAGGAATATCGCTCGATACGGGTTGTAAGAAGTAATAAAGCCATTCGCGACTATGGATTCTGCTGGCAGCGCGTGTTAACCACTCCTCTTTTCGGAAATCGTTGGTGCGGGCAAAATAATGGGCCAACAAACTATGTGGCGCCGAAAACCATGGGTATTTGTCGCACAAGGCAATCAACTCACTGGCCGAAGCCGCATTGATTTCGCTGGGCGATTGGATGATATGATTGAGTTCCTGTTGGTTCACCAGTCGAGGGCCACTGCGGCAAAAATTTGTTGAACAATTTGGGTTTGGATTTCGGCAGAAAGTCCTTCCTCTACACTCTGAAACGATGAACTAGCATCGAACAGTTTAAAGAACGAATAGTCGCGCGCGAAACTCTTTTCAGGGTATTTCTCGCAGGTGAATTCCACCCTTACCTTGATATTGAATTGGTTTTGTGCGGTTCCAATGTCGGCGTTTAATGAAGCCGGTGTTACGCTGTAATCAGTGATGCTGCCAGCAAATTGGTAGTCGCCATTGCTAGAAACCATGCCCAATCTTGTTTCGGTTTGAAATTTAGATTTGAGATTTTCTGTGAAATTCATGCTCAGTTGTGGATTCACCAACTGCGCTTCGTTGCTAAAAAAAGTTACCGAAAACGTATTAATGTCGGCCGGAATATTCGCTCCTTTAAAATCGTAATACTTCCAGAATGGCTTGCAACCACTTGTGGCTACGGCCAGAAATAGCAGCACAAAGTATATCGACCGATAGGGTTTTGCAATGACTTTCATGCCTTAGTCCTCCAATTCGTATTGTTTGATTTTTCGATACAATGTGCGCTCCGAAATGCCCAATTCATCGGCAGCTTTCTTGCGTTTGCCATGGTTTTTTACCAAAGCTCGTTTGATCATCTCAATTTCTTGGGCTTCTAAACTCAGCGTTTGGGTAG
>JBEGUW010000058.1:0-6274 GCA_041178665.1 Bacteroidota bacterium | reverse complement strand
TATGATTTGCCAACCCTTCTAAATCAATGATTTGTTGATCTTTTTGCTGTAATAAATGCAAAATTTCAGTTTTACCTGATCCGGTATGTCCTGCAACAAGGATGATGTTTTTTGGTGCTTCTAATGCGGCCAAAGTCCAATGCCTATATGATCGATAACCGTCCCGAATGATATAAACAGGTACGCCACTCCATTGAGTGATGGTAGATGCAATTTGGCTCCTCAATCCTCCTCGCCAACAATAAAACAAAACCGGCTTATTGTGTGATTTTTGAAGTGCCATTAAAGCGATATAGAATGCTTCAAATTTTGGTCCGGCCAACCGCAAGCCAACCTGAACAGCCACCTCTCTGCCTTTTTGTTTGTAGGTTGTGCCCACCTCGGCCCTGTCACCGTCGTTTAAAATTGGTATGTTAATGGCACCGGGGATATGTGCACGGGCAAATTCCGATTCGCTTCGAACATCTACCCAAATGTATGAGCCTTTGTGCTTGAGCGCTTCATCAATGGATAACGCTTTTGTCTGGCTCATTGTTAATTACATGATGACTTCAAGAAGGCTTCTGTATGCAAGCACAGAGTCACCGTATTTTTCTTTGGTTTTTGCTTGCAACAACGGCGCGAATTGGTCTTTGTATTGGTTGTAACTTTCAATTGAAGGCGCTGTATACTGTATCGCATAGTTCACACCTTCATTGTCGTTGGCTTCGGTGAGAAGCTTTAGAATTTTACATTCCGTAAAACAGCCTGTTTGCATTACTTCCGGAATGTGTTCTTCTTTCATCCAAGAAAGCCATTCATTGGCCAAATTTGGATGTAGGTTACACGTAACGTTGTAAACAATCATGAGATTATTGAGCTGTGATTCGGATGTTGTAGCCTTCCATGATGAGGTTGGCCAACAATTTTTTACAAGCGGTTTCAGCCATGTTGTGCGCTTCTTCTGAAGAAACGGCCTCCAAATCCATGGTGATGAATTTTCCAATGCGCACGTTAGACGCGGTTTCGATACCAATTTTTGGCAAACCATTGGCAACTGCTTTTCCTTGAGGATCTAACAATCCTTTGAGGGGTAAGATTTCAATCTCTGCAACGAATTTCACAATACAAACCTACGCTAAATTCCGCAAAAAAGCGTGTATTTTGCGGTGATGATTTTTGTAAAAATTAGAACCATTGGATTGTTTGCGGTGGTGGGAATGTGTTTTGCGAATTGTGTCGAAAATTCCTCACAATCGACTAAACATACCAAATCTACCGATTCCGCAAATCTTATTGATACTGTAAATTTTGCGGGTGCTGATTTAATTGGTACAGACAGTGGAATTGTCATCATTGAAACACAGAGAAAACCCACGCAATTGTTAGGAATTTGGCAACAAATGCCAGTTTCAGCCTTGAGAGAATCCATTAAAACGCACGCACAGTTGATCGTCAATTGCATTGTTGAACACAAGTATCAGATGGATGGCGGTTTAACGGTGTTATATAAAGAGTCTCCCAGTGTTGGTAGTGTAGATGTTTTTGTAGGCATTCCAGTTAACGGCCTGAGGGCGGGTGCTAAAGCCAAACCACTAAAAGAGGGTTTTGTAGTTGAGAATATTGAGGGTGGTAGCTATCTGAAAGCCACGGTCAATGCAGAACCTGGTTCCACTTTAAAAAATTGGGAAAAATTTATCAAATTGGTGAAGGAACGAAATTCAGAGGCCAGCGCAACGAATGGAAGCTTGGGTGGATATCCTTATTTTGAATACTATCAAGACAGTCGCAATTCCGAGATGACAACCACTGTTTCACAAGCGATTCTTGTAATGAAAAAACAGTGATGCAAGTACCTCAATATCTTCAGAAAGGCGATACCGTTTTGCTCGTTGCGCCTGCACGCAGTGTGAACCAAGGTGATTTGAGGGAATTCGAGGCTTGGATTAACGGGCAAGGTTGGATACTCGAGTTTGCACCAAATCTTTTTTCGGTGGATAATCAATTTGCGGGTACTGATGATCAAAGAGCCAATGATTTGATTTGGGCTCTATCACATCCAACAGCCAAAGCGATTTTTACGGCGAGAGGTGGATATGGCAGTGTTCGAACCTTGGAGGCAATGAAAAAGAAATTGGGCGATTTGGATTGTTGGCTTCAAACACAGCATCCCAAATGGTTTGTGGGATTTAGTGATGTTACAACCATTCATTTGTGGTTACAAAAAAACAATTGGGTCAGTATCCATGGACCTGTAGCTACACAATGGTCACTTCAACACGAATCTTCTGAAAAAAATCAACTTCAATTGGCCAACGTGCTGAATGGCAATCCTTTGTTGTTTGAAATAGATCAAGTCAATGTGTATCGCCCGGCTAATTTTAACGGTGAATTGATTGGTGGAAATTTAAGCTTATTGTATGCGGCGTTGGGCACAGATTTACAGCCGGTTACTGATGGCAAAGTATTATTGATTGAGGATTTGGATGAATATTTGTATCACGTAGATCGCATGCTCATGGCATGTAAAAATGCGGGATTATTCAATAATATCCAGGCGTTGTTGGTGGGTAGTATGATCGATATGAATGACAATGCGGTGCCCTTTGGGAAAACGGTAAAAGAAATGATACTAGATTTACTTGGGGAGGCAAATTTTCCCGTTGTTTTTGATGTGCCAATGGGTCACGACAAACAAAATTATGCGGTAAAGTTGGGAGCAGTGTGTAACTTTGACAATTCAACTTTAACCCAATAATACGGTGATTTCTTCCAAAACATTTATTGCATTTACAAAGTTTGGTATTGTTGGCGGTATTAGCTTTTTAGTTGATATGTCAGTGTACTATGGATCAGATGTGTTTTTGCCAAGTTACATTGCAAAAGCCATAGGAATTGTGGTTGCAACGGGATTTAACTACAAGTTGAATTCGATGTGGACATGGGGTGCGAAAAAGGGCAGTGATATTCATGAAAAGCAGCCCAGTGTTTTGCGTAACTATCTCATTTTGTATGCCATTAGCGGTTCTGTGAATGTTTTAACCAATGAATTATTACTTTCTGTTTTGCCAGATTGGATCTTACAATTGAATGTAGTATTTCCAAACAAATTGGGGGGTGATGAAATAATTAAGAATACATTTTTGGGTAGTACACAATTATTTGCAGTAAAAATCGACAAATTATTTGCAGTACTAACAGCGACAGTGGTGGGTATGATGATCAATTTTATCGGCCAAAAACTGTGGGTGTTTGGTAAAAGTAAATCACGAGGTTAACAAAGCATCGTCGGATGCACTAACTTTGTAATTCATCATTTTTTAATAAAAAATAACATGGCATGTACATCTTGTGGCACCAAGGAAGGCGGAACACCCGGTGGGTGTAAGAGCAACGGAACTTGTGGTACCAGTGGTTGCAATGCATTAAACGTTTACGATTGGTTCAAAGATATGGACCTGCCTTCGGGCTATAAACCTTTCAATGTTGTAGAAGTGCGTTTCAAAGGTTCTCGAAAAGAGTTCTTTAGAAACACAAATAACTTGGAGCTTTATACCGGTGATTACGTTTGTGTAGATAGCAGCATTGGATTTGATATTGGAACGGTCTCAGCAACCGGCGAAATTGTTCGTTTGCAGTTGAAAAAATACCGAGTTCGCGAAGATTCTGACGAGATGAGGGGTATTCAAAGAGTGGCGTCGGAACGCGACATGGAACGTCAGAAAGAAGCCAAAAGCAAAGAAGACCAAACCTTGGAGCGCGCTCGGACGATTGCGTTTTCATTGAATCTGCAAATGAAAATTTCAGACATTGAAATCCAAGGAGACGGACGCAAAGCAATCTTTTTCTATACCGCCGAAACGCGGGTTGATTTTAGAGAACTCATTAAGCGTTATGCCGATGAATTTAAGCTGAAAATCGAAATGCGTCACATATCATATCGCGAGGAAGCTTCCCGATTGGGTGGTACTGGCGTATGTGGTAGGGAATTGTGTTGCAGTACTTGGTTAACGGATTACAAACAAGTAAATACTGGTGCGGCGAGAGTTCAAAATTTGAGTATCAATATGGAAAAATTGGCTGGTCAGTGTGGTCGTTTGAAATGTTGCTTGAACTATGAGTTGGATCAATATGTTGAAGCCATTGACGCATTTCCCAAGGCAAAGGTGGTTAAGTTGGATACAGTGGCAGGTGTTGCTTATGCGAGAAAAACCGATATTCTGAAAAAACTTATGTGGTTCTCATACGATGATAACCAAACATGGGTTGCTTTGCCTGTAGATAAGGTAAATGAGGTAATGGAGGAAAACAAAGGGGGTAAACAATCTGCATCCTTGCAAGATTTGGCGCCCGCGAGTGCTCTTTTAGAAAAGTTGGGCAATGGTGGGGATGATCGAAATAATGATTTCATAGGCAATTCAGAATTGTTATCTGATGATGAATTTGCTTTGAAGAAGAGGGGCCCCGAGAGAGGGGATCAGCGCAATGGTGATCGCAGAAAAGGTGGTAACGATAGACGTCCCGAGAACCGCGGTCTGAAACCAGCTGGAGAAAACCGAGGACCACGACCAGATAACAGAGGTCCTAGGCCAGAAGGCGGTCCGAAACCAGCTGGAGAAAACCGAGGACCACGACCAGATAACAGAGGTCCTAGGCCAGAAGGCGGTCAAAGACCAGGCGGAGAAAACCGAGGTCCACGACCAGATAACAGAGGTCCAAGGCCAGAAGGCGGTCCAAGACCAGGCGGAGAAAACCGAGGCCCACGACCAGATAACCGAGGCCCAAGGCCAGAAGGCGGTCCAAGGCCAGGTGGAGAAAATCGAGGTCCACGACCAGACAACCGAGGTCCAAGGCCAGAAGGTGGTCCAAAACCTGTAAACAGTACCAAACCAAATACAGATTCACCAAATTCAAATACTGGCGATTCGCCAAAATCAGAATAATAACAAGAGGGGCGCCGCAGGCGCCCCTCTTGTTTAAAATAAAATCGGAATTGCTGGCAAGTGCCAACAAAGTATTAATAACTCAAGTACATACTCTTCTGCTTGTATAATTCGCGGAAGGCTGGATCTTTTAGGTCTTTGATAAACAAAATACTCTCGCCCGTACTTTTCATTTCGGGACCCAATTCTCTACTTACACCTTGGAATTTGTTGAAGCTGAATACAGGTTGTTTTATCGCAAAGCCAGCAGGTCTTGCAGGAATGGTAAAGTCCTTGATTTTATTTGCCCCCAACATCACCTTTGTGGCCATATTTACATAAGGGAAATCGTAGGCCTTACAAATGAATGGTACAGTTCTAGACGCACGAGGATTGGCTTCGATCACATACACTTTTTCATCTTTGATCGCAAACTGTATGTTCATCAATCCGCGAATATTCAAAGCGTGAGCCAATTTTTCGGTGTATTCGATCATTAGGTTTTGCACGTTTTCACTCAATGCGAACGGAGGGAGTACAGCACTCGAATCGCCCGAGTGAATACCCGCTGGTTCGATGTGTTCCATCATTCCCAAAATGTGAACGTCTTCGCCATCGCAAATACTGTCGCTTTCAGCTTCTTCCGCGCGATCCAAGAAGTGATCAATCAATACCCTGTTACCCGGCAAATCGCCGAGCAATTTAACAACCGCCTTTTCCAAGTCTTCGTCGTTGATCACAATCACCATCCCTTGTCCGCCCAATACATAACTCGGACGAACCAACACAGGGTAACCCACTTGATTTGCAATTACGATTGCCTCTTCGGCATCAAGAGCCACACCGAATTTTGGATATGGAATATCTAACTGGGCAAGCATTTCACTGAAACGACCGCGATCTTCGGCGATGTCCATGTTATCGTAGCTTGTTCCAATGATTTTAATGCCTTTCTCGTGCAGTTTTTCTGCCAATTTCAAAGCTGTTTGACCGCCCAATTGCACGATAACGCCTTCGGGTTTTTCGTGTTGGATGAGTTCCCACAGATGCTCCCAATAAACAGGTTCAAAGTAGAGTTTATCCGCCATATCGAAATCGGTACTCACCGTTTCGGGGTTACAATTGATCATAATGGCTTCATAACCTGCTTCTCGAGCCGCCATGATTCCATGAACACAACTGTAATCAAATTCGATACCCTGTCCGATGCGATTTGGACCGCTGCCCAATACGAAGATTTTCTTCTTATCACTGACAACGCTTTCGTTTTCCCCATCGAAGGTGGAATAGAAGTAATTGGTAGGACTCGGGAATTCGGCGCTGCAGGTATCTACCATTTTATATACGCGACGAATGCCTAGGCTATAACGTTT
>JBEGUW010000057.1:0-4109 GCA_041178665.1 Bacteroidota bacterium | reverse complement strand
ATTTGGCTTTCTTGTATACCGCAGCATCTAATGAAACCGTCATCGTTACTGGAACAACAGCGCAGCTATCACCAGGCATGCGAACTTCATAGGCACCACCCCAATTCAAACCTTCACCCTTTGCTGTATTCAACGGAATGCCACTGCCAATCAACTCTTCGATGGATGTCATCTTCTTGATTTTGATACAGTTCGATGCTCCTCTCGGACACAACTTGGCAAGATCACAAGCCTTCATTGTGATACCCAATCCACTGATAAACACAGTAGTATCGCGGGTACAAGTATCCTTGTAAACGGGTTTTGGCTTTGGCTTTTCGATGGGTTTTGGCTTTTCCAAAATGGTAATCTCTACCCTTCTGTTTTTGGCCTTCTTCTCTTCTGACGTTTCTTCTTTTTCACGGGGCTTGGCACGACCAAAATACTGACGCATCATAAAATCGCCTTCAATGTCGTTTTCTACCAAATATTGAAACACTCCATCCACACGGGCTTGAGACAATTTCAAGTTCAATTCATCGTTTCCTGTAGAATCGGTATGACCCGTAAGTATCAAACGGAATTCATCCTTTGTATCTAACGTGTCTATCAACCGCTTTAATTTTGCGATTTCCGCAGGTTTGATCACCGACTTATTCGTTTCAAAATAAATCTGAACTGCGGGTGAAATTTCTTTCTGCTCATTGGCAGCGGGCTTCTTGGGCTTTGAACCTTGAGCAAACGACTGGACCGACAATAGTCCCAAAACGATTAACGAGAATAACCTTAAATGCTTCATTACAATTTTGGATGCGAAAATAAGTGATTTCATTGATGTTCATACACACAGAATCCACAAATAAGTAACGATTTGATTGTCAATTCTTATATTTGAAATCAATGAAGCACATTACCCACCTTTTCCTATTTATGTCCGCTTTGATATTCCCAAAATTCAATGCATCGGCCCAAGTAGCAAAAACGCAAGTTGTACAACTATCCGCCACCGCAAATTCAGAAGGCACAATCACTTTGAATTGGCCCAAAGAAACGTATGCCGGCAACTTCAAGGTCTATCACAGAAACTTCGTACACAATAACAATGTATGGTCGGCCTTAGACGCCACTCTCGCAGGAACTGTAAATTCATGGACCGATGCCACTGCCACCCTTGGCACCGATCGAGAATATCTGGTATTAAAGGTCAACGGCACCAAAACAGAAGCTTGGGGATATATCTACGCCGGCAACAAATTCATCCCCAAAGCAGAAAAAGGAGGAATCATCCTTTTGGTAGATAGTTCGTACATCAAAGCGTTATCTAAAGAAATCAATACGGTTTACACAGATCTTTATTCATCAGGCTACTTCCCAACCATCATTTTTGCTGGCAGAAAGGAAAAAGCAGAAGATGTCAAAATGAGAATCAAGGCGTTTGTCGACAAAGCCTCCATCCGTCCAAAAGCCATTTATATTATTGGACACGTACCAGTTCCCTATTCTGGCTATTTCTCTAGCAACGGCGATCGTCCGCCACCAGATGGTCACGTAGAAGGCGCTGGAAATCATACTGGCGCTTGGCCCGCCGATTTATACTATGGCGAATTAGAAGGTTTTTGGAGCGATCAAAACGTAAATTGTATCACTGGCGGCGATCCTCGACATCATAATGTTCCTAACGATGGCAAATTCGATCAATCGGTGGTTGATAACCCCGTGGAATTGGAAGTGGGTCGCATCGACATGTTTGGAATGGACCAATTTTCAAAAAACGATACCCTATTAGTAAGAGAATACTTGAACCGAGTACACAACTTCCGACTCGGAAATATGTCGTTCCGCCGCCGAGGCCTCATCGACAATAATTTCACTGGCTTAAACCTTGCTTCAACGGGTTACCAGAACATTCCTTGTTTTGTTGGGCTTGATAGTCTTTCTGATGCGGTGGACTATTTCACCGAGCAAAATAAAGGCTCCTATTTATGGAGTTACGGATGTGGCGCGGGCAGTTACAGTAGTTGTAATGGCATTGGAACTACGACCGACTTTGTTGTCAACAAAGGGAAATTCAACAACGCTTTCACGATGATGGCCGGTAGCTTTTTTGGCGATTGGGATAGCAAAAACAATTTGTTGCGTGCTTCTTTGGCTTCGGGTTCTTTGGCCTGCTGTTGGGGCGGAATTCCAAAATGGTATTTACATCATATGGCGATGGGCGTAAACATTGGTTATGGAGCAAAAATCACTCAAAACAACGCCAATGACTACTTCAATGGAAACTTCAATGGCGCTTGGAATGGCGTTTTCATTGCTTTGATGGGCGATCCAACCCTCACGATGTTACAAGTGGCTCCTCCCACAAAATTGGTTATTGCAGAAAATCAAGGGTCAACCTTACTCAAATGGAATGCATCAAAAGAAAAGGTGGATGGCTACGCCGTTTATCGTATCGACGAGTCAAAACAAGAATGGAGGGAAATTAGTTCTTACTGTCCTTCTTCCGCAAACACAACCACAGACACCTTCTATTTCGACTATTGCAAATCAACTCCGTTGGGAAATAATCAAGGCAAATACACTTATGCAGTGAGGGCTTTTCGATGGGAAACCACCGGCGCTGGATCCTACAGGAATTTGAGTATGGGCGTTGTTGGACAAACGATTACGACCGATATCAGCACAATTAATGTTGCTACGATCCACTGTTATCCCAATCCAACCACCGGTACAATTACAATTGGCGGCTTGGTAGCCTCATCAAAATGTGAACTATCGGTATTAAATCTATCGGGGCAGGTATTGAAAACCACCACGGCCTACGCTTCGGAAACGGGTGAATGTCAATTGAATTTCAACGACCTATCAGACCAATTATTATTGATTCAGGTAAATCAAGGTGGCAAAATGTATACTGAAAAGGTGAATTTGACACACAATTAATTTTCTGTTATCCACCAATTAATTAAATGCCAACACCAAGCACAATTGGTTATTACATGATTTATTGCCTATTTTCGCGGTTCAAACGATTAATACAAACAAAATAATATGACAAATAGTATTCTTTACCTAGTCCCTTTGTTGGGCGTTGTTGGCCTCATCGTGATGGCCATCAAAAGTGCATGGGTTACCAAGCAAGATGCGGGCGACGAGAACATGCAGCGATTGGCAGGCTATATTGCCAAAGGTGCCATGGCTTTTTTGAAAGCTGAATGGAAAGTATTAAGCTACTTCGTAGTAATTGCTGGCATTTTGTTGGCATGGTCCGGTACCTTCAAAGGTAGCGCTGAACATCCCATTCACTCTAGCTGGATTATCGCAATCTCTTTTGTAATTGGTGCTGTATTGTCAGCCCTAGCCGGTTACATCGGAATGAATATCGCAACCAAAGCCAACGTTCGTACCACCCAAGCAGCTCGTACCAGTTTGGCTCAAGCCTTGAAAGTTTCTTTCAACGGTGGAACCGTAATGGGATTGGGTGTTGCTGGTTTGGCTGTAATTGGTTTGGGTTCATTGTTTATCGTTTTCTTACAGGTATTTCACGTAACAACTGTAAACAGCGACGAGATGAAAACGGCCATCGAAGTATTGGCTGGTTTCTCTTTGGGAGCTGAAAGTATCGCCTTGTTTGCTCGTGTGGGCGGCGGTATTTATACAAAAGCGGCCGACGTTGGTGCGGATTTGGTAGGTAAAGTTGAAGCAGGTATTCCTGAAGATGATGTTCGTAACCCTGCTACCATCGCCGATAACGTAGGTGATAACGTGGGTGACGTTGCCGGTATGGGTGCCGATTTGTTCGGTTCTTATGTCGCTACCATCTTGGCCACCATGGTATTGGGTCAAGAAATCAATGCACAAGACAACTACAATGGCTTATCTCCCATCCTATTGCCAATGGTAATTGCTGGTTTGGGATTGGTATTCTCTATCATCGGAACTTGGTTTGTAAGAATCAAAAACGAAACCGATAGCGTACAGAAAGCGTTGAACTTGGGTAACTGGTCTTCAATCGCCTTAACGGGTATCGCTTCATATTTTGTAGTGCAAAACTTGTTGCCTGAGAAAATGTCTTGGTTTGATGCTGTTCGTGGTGAAGACTTCACCCGTGACGGTGTTTTCGCTGCCATTAT
>JBEGUW010000056.1:0-21873 GCA_041178665.1 Bacteroidota bacterium | reverse complement strand
GGTGATTGCAACCAGCGATTCTGGCAATTGCGCCGACACCAACCTTGCACAAGTCTTTGTTTATCCCAAGCCGATGGCGGCATTCAGCACCAATCCGGAAAAGCCCACTGTAGCAACCGCCAAGATTCAAATGATGAATCAAAGCACCATTGATACGAATACTTTTAATCACAAACTCTCCTATCGTTGGGATTTTGGCAACACCAACCAAAATTCAGACACTTCATTGCTCCGTTCGCCGTACTATCATTATGGCAAAGACACTGGAAAATTCAATATCACCCTCATTGTAACTTCTCCCTACAATTGCTCTGACACGGCAATGAGATCTATTTATATCAAACCCAGTTTAAGCATTGATATACCCAACGCCTTTACGCCAAACAACACCGGACCCATTGTAAATAACACATTCAAACCCATCACGGGAAGTTACCTAAAAGCGCAGTTTAGCATTTATAATCGCTGGGGAGAAAAACTATTTGAAACAAACAATCTAACGAATGGATGGGATGGGAAATCAAACGGACAAGATTGTGAGGAAGGCACCTATTTATATCAGTTAGTCATTTTCGATAAAGACTTTCAATCGTATCATTACCATGGCACTTTCACCTTGTTACGCTAACGCCAAGACACACTTTGAATACGCATCACATGTCCCTCAATCTTTTAATTTTCGCCAAAGTCTGGAGTCAATCACCGACAAAGTCCGAAAAAACCACCCATTCGTGCAACCAATCCCACAAATGGCGTCATACAACCAAATGACTTATTTTTGCTTTATGAAACAACGCTTGCACCACTGGATTTTGGGAATTGTCCTATTAATATCAACCACGGCACAAGCGCAGCGATTTCAGCTCGAACACGACGATTACTCCGATTCCATCGTTTGGTATGTGCGTAACGCCGGCCCAAACTGGGTGAAGCCCGTTTCGCTCACCATAAATTGGTTCCACACCAAGCCCGACCTCTATGTTTGGGATGCCATCCCAGGCCCCGCATCGTCAAGAAGTCGAATTACTGAAATCAACAAAAACGGAAATCTCACCTTCCGCTACAAATCCACCCAAGGAATCGGAATTAACGATACAATTTACGCGGGACAACGAATCCCTGTTTTCTATTCCGTAAACTACAACACCAAAAAAACAGATACAATCATGCCTGCAAATTGCATCATGTTTTATCATGACTCGTTGGTTGCCGATGGTGAAGAACCCGTGCTTCCAAAAGGTGGCAAATGCGACTACAAGCGTGTTTTCCTCAATTCCTACTCAGTCACAAGTGGAATTCATTTTAGATCACAGGCTTGGTATAATTTACACCAAAATATGTGTCAAAAATATAACACCCCCGACCTTTATGTCATGGTGATTTTTGACCAAAATACATTTAAACCCACTTCTGCCGGCGTAATCCCCAAATGTCCCTCGGGCAGATACGGCACTGCGTTTGGCTTCCCTAGAGATTCCCAAATTTATTATAGTTTCACATTGTCTGATGGTAAACACATCGACTCCATCATCAGTGGCATTACAGACGGGGATTATGTTGCACTCGTGAGCTACCCCACTTTTACGCAGTATACGATTTCTAAAATGAAATCTCGTTTCTCTCCAATTGGACTCAATACGGACTCACTGATCCTCGGTCCGAAAGGATCACCGGATGTTCAAATGGTATTTTGGGGACGAAAAGGATTGTCTACAAGCAAAGGTAAACTGAATACGGTTGGCCGCTATTACAACGGCGGGGCCTCCATCGTAAACCTTGGCGCAGACCACATAATGATTGCAAACCAACCCACGGACGAGTTGAAAGCCTGGCCCCCATGTTACGAGACCTTGGCATTGGTACATCAACCTTATATTCCCGCACCTGTCAAAGTCGGAATTTCATCTCTCCAGTCAAGCCGAAATCTGACTGCCTCACCCAACCCAACAAACCACGAAATCCATCTGGGCCTAGCCACACAATCCATGGACTGGAAAATCATTGATGCAACAGGCAGAATCCTTTTCACCACACACATCAATGTTGGAAATGAAATCATCATTAACGTCGCAGCGCTTTCGTCGGGTATGTATTTCGCAGAATCCATCACCGATTCAACCGTAGAACGAGCCCACTATCGGACCCAGTTCATTAAAATCGATTAAATTTTATTGCGTTGCATCTCTCGGGCGATATCCTTCTCTTTTAGATCGTCTCGCTTGTCGAAGGTCTTTTTACCCTGACCCAAACCAATCTCCAACTTAAGAATTCCACGATCGTTTTCGTACAACCTGATCGGAAACAACGTATAACCCTTGGTCTTAATCTTCCCCTCGATTTTTTTAATCTCCTGCTTATTCAATAGCAACTTACGCTGACGCATCGGCTCATGAACATTGTAGCTCGATTGCTTAAATTCCGAAATGTGCATGTGCAAGAGATACACCTCACCATCTTCCAACACACAATAGGCATCACCCATATTCACATTGCCGTTTCTGATGGATTTCACTTCTCCGCCCCAAAGGACCATCCCCGCTTCATAACGCTGCTCGATGTGAAAATTGAAACCCGCTTTCCGGTTCAATACATCAACACGCTTTCTATTATCTTTCACTGCCATACTTCCACCTCAAAGGTAGTGAAATTAAAAGTTTAGGCCCGAATCTGTTCGATCAAACGCTGCACCTTTTCTTTTTTCAGGATTTTTTGTCCCTGTGTCCCCTCCGCAACCAATCGATCAGAAACCATCACTTCAAAAGAGCAATTCACCGTATTGCCTTCTAATTCCATTAAGGTGGCCCTAATTTCGACATCATCTCCCAACAGTGCGGGTGATTTATGTGTAATATTTAAAAATGTGCCTATGCCTTCTTCGTCGTCCTCCTTCATCTCCAGCACAAACTGTCTACAAGCCCATTCAACATCCCTTCCCAAGGCAAAAGTGCTATAAAAAGGATGCACATTTCCTGTTTCAAACGTAGCGAGATCTGCATGAGTCACAGTTTTATTGACGATGCGAATTTCACCCACGCTGCAGGAAAGTTTCATGGTGTTTGAGTTAGGAGTTTGAGGCAGTTTCTGTCAGCAACTCAGCGACAGTAATTTCCATGTGCGATGCATCGTACGTCGCTTCGCCATTGATAACCACAACCACTTGGGGCGATTCATGATGCACATCAAAGGTATCAGCGATTGCAGCTGAAACGTCTCTGTGGGCAATCAAATCCAAGTAATAGAAATCGGCTTGAGAAAAAAATGCATCGTCCAATTTCATCAGACGATTCAACGCCATCGTACTAATAGAACAACGGGTACTGTGTTTAAACAGCACTTGCGGCCTTTCAGCAGACTTTAAAACGATTCCGGGGAGTTCCCCAACCGCTTTCAATTCTAGCCAATTGGGATTCATGTTATTTCCTAACGGAAGTGGATTTCATTCCTACTTCAGGACAACGGTCCTGCTTGCGTGATCCACAACTGGTAAAAACTACACCCAACAATAGGGCAATTGCGATTAGATTTGCTGCTTTCTTCATGATTGTTAACGAATACAAAATAAATCCATTTCCACCGGACTTTTCGCATCAAATTGACGAACTGTACGAGAATAAGGACAATCAATTAAATAAATCCAATAAAAAGGCCCAAAAACGCGGTCCCGAACATCCCTTAATACTCTCAACCCGGAATTTATTACCCAAGATTCAAGGAAAGCTTCCGATGCATTTTCAGGCTCGATGTGCTGTCACACAAAAGGGTTTTGAGCAATGTACATCTGAAATCATCGCGCGGTGGAAGGCACAAAATTTTCCAGCAAACACATTATTGTCGTTGACGGGCGGGCTGGGCATCGACGATTGGGCTTGGTCGAACAGTGGCAGCACCGTCTTAAGCCTCGACCCCGATGAATCACTAAACGAGGTGGTCCGATACAATTGGGCAAGGCTGGGAATCGCGGCAACACGACTGGAATCGACAGCCGAAATGTGGTTAGCTACCAATCCAGATATGCGTTTTGACATGGTTTATGTTGATCCTGACCGCAGGCCTCAGGGCACAAGAAAATCGTTTCAGGCGGAGGATTATTTGCCCAATGTATTTGATTTGATAAAAGTCCATGGTGCTGTTGGCAAATTGTGGCTTATCAAACTAAGTCCGATGACCGACCCCAATTGGATTTTCAATCATTTTGAGTACCATACGGAAATCATGTCGATTGGTTACAAGAACGAAGCCAAGGAAATTTTGGTTTTGGTGGATCCAAGCAAGGACAGATCTTCCTTGCCGATGATTGATTGTATTGAGATTACATCCGAGGTGACTAATGAAAAAGTTACTGATTCAAAAGTGGAGGCGATTGGAGGGATAGACCACGAAAAGGCATCCAATCAAAAAATTACGGGACTTCGATTTTCGGAGTTAAACATGGAATCGTTGTCGGTTCATCCAGGTCCGTTGATTTGGGAGCCATCGCCCGCCATTTTTGCATCCTCCCTCCACACTTCAATCTCGCAGCGCTTTAAACTCCTAGCTGCCACGCCCAACCCCGGCTTCTTCCACGCCCAGCGGGAGATTCCAGCGGCCTTCGGCCGCTGCCTCCTCGTTCACCACGAATTCCACGGAAGCTTACGAAAAATAGCACAAAACATAAAGGACCTCAAGATCTCCCAACTCAATATCACCCCCCGATCCTGTGGCATCCCAACCACAGAAATCACCAAAAACCTAAAAACCAAAGACGGCGGACCGCTCACCCTCTTCATTACCAAAAAACAAAATGAATTTCACGCCTGGCTAGGCGAAATACAGAAATTCTAAAAAAAATCGTGTAAATTATTTCCCGTTAACCCGAGAAGTATACTCCTCCAACGCCGCCAACATGCTAGGAATACCCGGCGCTGGCGCAGCAATATCCAAAATCAAATTGTGTTCAGCAATCGCCTGCTGTGTGCTGCTTCCAAACCCCGCAATCCGCGTAGTGTTCTGCACAAAATCAGGAAAGTTATCGTACAAACTCTTGATATCGGCAGGTGAGAAAAATACCAAAATATCGTAAAACACATCCGCCAAATCACTCAAATCACTACTCACCGTATTGTAAATAATGCACTCCGTGAAATTGTATCCCAACTGCGCAAAATGTCCGGGAATACTAGGCTTTCGTATATCGCTACAAGGAAATAAAAACTTCTCGGTGCTGTGATTTTTATTGAATAACGTCAAAAAATCCGCCTCCGTCCCCTTGCCAAAAAACATCTTCCTCTTTCTTGGTACGATGTACTTCTGCACGTAATTCGAAACCCCCTCGTTGATAGAAAAATACTTGGTATCCGCTGGCATCTCGATCTTCATCTCCGTTGCCAAAGAGAAAAAATAATCTACCGCATTGCGAGAATTAAAAATGATTGCCGTAAAATCCAAAAAGTTGATTTTCTGCTTGCGGATATCACGCGGTGCCATCGGCTCGATGTGAATAAACGACCTAAAATCGATTTTCAACTTGTACTTCTTCACGAAGTCTTCGTACACATTCTTCCCAGCCTCCGGTTGTGGCTGAGTAATCAATATGCTCTTGACTTTGGTTTCGCGTTCTGCTGAGGACATAGTTAAATTCTGGATATGCTAGCAAACAAGACCGTATACGGAAGTATTTCTAGGGTGCAAAAATACAAAAATGCAAGGAAATTCAATTGCCTATCTTGAAACAAGCCCACAAACGACAATATTGAGCGTATCACAATCCATAAAACGAGCATAAACGACACCCATTCTGCCAAGGGTACGCCATCAAACTTATACCCATTGTAATAGGTCACCAAAAACAAGGGGAAGAAGATCAGCGCGAGCACAAAGTTGACATTATACTGCCTTTGGATCAATCGTCTCATCATCGATTCCATGTGCACACTCGATGCAAATAAAAACTGAATCGCTTGCAACCCCATCACACCACCCAAAACCGCCAAGTAAAACAAAATAAACACCCAAAAGTTGTTTAGCTGTAAATACCCACCATAAATCATATACAACATCGCACCAGCTGAAAAAACAGCCTGTGACAACACAAAAACAACCCCCGCACCCCCACTATATTGCGTCACCGTTCGATCGTTTACTAACTCATTAAAATAATAACCATTGAAAATGCCCTTGATTCGCAATTCAAACTGCTTGGGGTATGCCGCCCTGAAATACATGATCACCACCAACAAAATCATCCCCAAACCGAAAAACCAAAACTTCCCCTGTCCGTGACGATAAAAAACTTGATTGTTGTAGGGATCAAAAGGGTCGCGGTAATTGTATTTCACCTTCCGGCCATAATCTATTCGCGATATCTGGGCCGATACACTATCTAATTCCCCGCCCTTTAGCGAATCTAAAAAACGGACTCCGTTCGTAAACTTCACCATCGACAATGAATCCGGTCGCGCTCCCAATGAATCCGGTTCAAATACAAATCCATTGACGCGCACGGGCTCTGACTGACCCATCAACGATGCCGATAGACCCAAAATTATCGCCAACAATATCGTCATCCGCCATGCGAGACAAACCTGTTGAAAGAATTTTATTGAGCGAGCCATCGAACTGCAAAAATAACAGATTCATAGGGCATGTTCACGACCCAATTATTGAATCAAAAAAAAGACTGACCTTTGCACCCATGGCAGGCCTTTATATACATATCCCCTTTTGCAGAAAAGCCTGTCATTACTGCAACTTCCACTTCAGTACCCAACTCAAAAACATTCAACCGCTGGTGGATGCAATTTGTAAAGAAATCGACAATGAAGCACCAAAATTCAATAATGAACTCAGCACTTTATACTTCGGTGGCGGCAGCCCGTCAATCCTAAATCATAGTCAACTTTCCCAAATATTCGAGGCCGTTTCAACCCATTTTGATATCTCCCAAATCCAAGAAATTACGCTAGAGGCCAATCCCGAGGACATGATTCAAGAAACGATGGAGCAATGGAAATCGTTGGGAGTAAATCGATTGAGCGTGGGCATTCAGAGTCTAAACGACGATGAGCTAGAGTGGATGAATCGATCACATACCGCAAAACAAGCCATTCAATCGCTCCAAACGGCGAGAGAAATCGGATTTACCAACTTCAGCATCGACCTAATCTACGGCTCAGAGAAAAAATCTCTGTCGCAGTGGCAGCAAGAACTCGATTGGGTGAATTCCATTGGGGTAAACCACCTCAGCTGCTATGCCCTCACCATCGAAGAAAACACCCCATTTGGCAAATGGTCGAAATCAAACAAACTCAATACCCCTCCCGATGAACACGCCGAAGAGCAATTTTTGTATTTATCGCAGTGGGCATCGCAGAATAACTGGGAACATTACGAAATCAGTAACCTAAGCAAAGCCGGCCACCAAGCAATACATAACAGCAACTATTGGGCGGGCAAACCCTATTTAGGCATTGGTCCTAGCGCCCATTCCTACCATGGCAAATCAAGGCGTTGGAACATCAGCAATAACGCAATGTATATCAGCGGAATCCAAAACGGAACGCCAACTTTTACAGAAGAAATCCTGTCCACAGTAGATGTCGTAAATGAGTTATTACTCACCCAACTCCGACTCACTAAAGGTGTCAACATTCACCAAATCAATCTTTTATACCCCGGTTTCGAAGAATTAAAACGACCTATTATCGAAAAATTAATTGGCAATTTTCAAATCGCTGAGCAGAACGGATATTGGTCAATACCAAGCGCTGCAAGATTTCTAGCCGATGCGATTACCGTAGAATTGATGCTCGACGAAAACTAACATTTCTCAGAAAATTCAAATTCTGATTAAAATCATACTTTCACCCTACTTTCTATTGTAATTTTGCAGTAACAATTTAGGTTATGATTCGCAAAACAAACAACAACATTCTGGTGCCAACCGATTTCTCGGATGTGGCTGAAAACGCATTAAGTCATGCTGTTACCGTTGCCAAAGCCTATGGCAATGAAATCACCCTCCTCTACATTTTGGAAGAAGGCATTTTGGGCGGACTTTTTTCAGGCAGTCAATCCGATGTGATGCGCGATGCAATTCAGGCCAAATTAGAAACCAAAGCGAAAGACATCGCTGCGAAAAACAACTTGAAGGTGCATTCACTGGTTGATAAGGGAAAAGTATACAAAACGATTGCGGGGATTGCCAACAGTAACAATTACGATTCTATCATCATGGGTAGCAATGGCGCAAGTGGTTTGGATCAAATTGTTGGATCAAACGCATCAAGAACCATTCAGTACGCCGAAGTTCCCGTTGTTGTGGTGAAGCAAAACTCAACCAAAGACAGCGGATACAAAAAAATTGTGATGCCTATCGATTTGTCGATCGAAAGCCGTCAAAAAGTAGAATGGGCCATTCACTTGGGTAAAAAATTCAATTCTGAGGTACACGTTGTTTACACAAAATCTTCAGACGAATATCTACAGAGAAAAATCGCAGCAAACATCAACTTGGTGAATCATCAGCTGAAAGATAGTGGTTTGAAATTCGAGGTATTTGCGATGGAAGACGGCATGCTTGACAACTTCGCCAACGAAATTTTGAACTATAGCAACACCGTAAAAGCCGATTTGATTTTGGTAATGACGCACACGGAAAAGGGCATTTCAGAATTGATTATTGGAACATTGACCCAGCAGTTGGTGAATCGCAGTGAAAGCATCCCTGTGATGTGTATCCACCCGCACGAGACTGGATTCAATTACAACTATTAAAAATCCCAAATTACACCTATCGAAGGCTGTAAGAATCCGCTTGAATTCACCAAATATTCCCCCTTGTACGATGCCACCGGTGCCGATGGATCCGAAATCAAATTGCCCGCCGCATCCTGCGCAGCAATCAACGTTTGAGGACCCAAATACGCATTATTCAATGCATTTTGAATGTCCATATACAAGTTCAACGACGCCTTCTTGAAATACCAAACCTTGTCAACACGAATATCCAACTGAGAGAAATTCCCCAACCTACCCGAATTTAAGGATCCATAATTCGGCAATGCGGTCCCTCTGACATCCCAGTTCGTTTTCACCAAACTGCGAGAAACATCGTCTGGAGTATAAGGACGACCTGTTGCAAAGCGCAACTTCGCTCCCACTTCCCAATTACGCTTTAGTTTGATACCTCCCACCATACTTACCGTATGACGGCTATCCCAAGCGCTGCGAACCGACTTTCCATTTTTATCATCGAACTGACTCCAGCTAAGTGTGTACGAGAGGATGCCATATAATCCGGAACGACTTCTACGTTGAAGCAAAAACTCCATCCCATAAGCCTTTCCTTTGCCCACTGAACTAATCGGCTCGTTGCCCAAAACTGCGAAATCCGTCCCCAAATTCCCCAAGGAAATGCTATCGCGCAAAGCAAACGGATAATTTGAATAATTCTTATAGAAACCCTCCCAAGTAATTTTGGTATCCTTCACTTTATTATACTGCAAGCCCGCCGCAACCATGCGATTGCGCATATATTTCACACGATTCAAGTTATCGAAACTGCCCTGAGCATTCCTGTATCCCAAAACTGTGTAGCTCGGCAACTGTGAAAACTGACCCATATTGGCATTGAAGAATAAACCCGAAATCGCGGTTGGCAAACTCGCACTCACGCTTATCGTAGGCTGATTCAAAGGATTGCCCATCGATTTATTAAAACTATTCCCATCCAATCGGCCCGCGAAACTCAAAGTCCCTGTCCCCATCACATTGCGGTAGCCACGAACAAATCCACTGTATTTGAACAACTCCAAAAGACTATTAAATTGAACATCTTTCACCGTACCCGCAGTACCTGGAGCGCCTGGAATTAAAATCTTTGCGTTATTGTCGACCCCGTATTGGATAAATTCCGTTCCGCCACCAACCAACAATTTCCAACGACCCAAATTACGAGAATTTTCGATGCGAAGCTTGTTCTCTTCCTCAGTACTCGCATAAGTAAAAATACGATTCGATTCCGAGCTTTCATCGTTGTTCTTGTATTTGAACGATGTGTTGCTGAGCATATTACGACTCAAAAAAGTCTGCGTCTTGCTTTTCGCTCCAAAGTGGGTGTAAACCGTTCCAAACGTGTAGTTCCATTGCTTATAAACCGGCAAATAATTCAAGATAAACTTGTTGCTCTTGAGTTTTACGCTGTCCGTAATGTTGTCGTTCACTTTCAAATTCAATTTAAAGAAATCCACTGCGCCCACCATCAAAAACGTAATATCGTCTTTCTCATTCAACTTCACCTTCACTTTCGCCTGGTAGTCAATAAAGTTTGGCAAAAATGGCAGCCCCAAAACAGAGAACAACCCTTGCAAATAACTCTGACGGGCAGAAAAGATATAGGTCGTCTTTTTACTTAAAGGCCCATCGGCAGTAAAACCCACATCGCTGCTACCCAAGGTAAAACGATATTTGGCCTTATTTGAATTTCCATCCATCTGACGAAAATCCAAAACGCTACTCAAACCATTGGCATAATTCACAGGAAATGCTCCCGTGTAAAAATTCACTTCTTTGATAAAATTCACATTCAACATCCCAACCGGTCCGCCGGTACTTCCTTGCGTTTGAAAGTGGTTGATAATTGGAATCTCTATCCCATCGAGGTAAAACTTGTTCTCTGATGGCGAACCACCACGAATCACCACATCATTTCTAAAACCTGGAATGCTAATCACACCCGGCAAACTCTGAATGATTTTACTAATATCTCTGTTTCCCCCGGGGTTTCTCTCGATTTCACGAATACTCAACTTCTGCGATGATACCGGGCTCTCTGCCTCCCTGCGCTGCAAATTGGTTTTGCGAATATTGACTTCGCCGATGCCTTGCGACAACGACTGCATCTCAATTACAACCTCCGGAGATTTATCGTACGTAAACAGCATCTCAGAAGAAGATTCACTTTCATACCCATCCAACTGGGCTGTCACCGTGTGAAAACCTGGCTCCAAACCCTGAATTACAAAACTACCATCGGCCGCGGTTAGCACTTTATCGGTAGACTTGTCTACGGTCACGTTCACGTTGGACAAGGGCTTACGACTGGACAAATCCATAACCCGACCTTTAATTACAACTTGGGCATGCAATACATCCGCTACCACTAAACTCAAAAAGATAAACAAAACTCTCATGAAAAATTAAACAAAATAACAAGGAAAGGGTTTTGAGATCGATAAAAATACCCGAAAAATGTACTTTCAAACCCCAAAAACCATCCCGCGCATCATGGCTCTTTATAAAATGTGCATGAAATGTCGGCCATTTCGTCATAATTACTGCTTGGCAAGATTTTCGCTAACCCAAATAAACCTTAAATTCGCACACTTATCATGTTTGGAAATATCTTAAAATCGTTCTCAAAAATGCTCGGCGGAACCTCTGCCGAAAAAGCATTAAAGGAAATAGATCCAATTGTGGATCAAATCAATGTGTTTTTTGCCGAATACAATTCGTTGAGCAACGACCAATTGCGGGGCAAAACGGATGAATTTATTGGAAGGATCAATGAGCATTTGTTGGAAATCGACACGGAAATCACTGATTTAAAAACGCAACTTTCTACGGCCGAAGAATCGGATGTTGAGCTGCGCGACGAAATCTTTGGCAACCTAGACGCCATCGAAAAACGCAGAGACACCGCCTTAGAAGAAATTTTGGTCGATATCCTGCCGGAAGCCTTCGCAACTGTAAAGGAAACTGCCCGACGATTTACCGAGAATGATGTCCTCGTGGCGAAAGCAAATGACCTCGACAGAGAATTGGCTTCAAAACATGCGCACATCACCATTGATAACGACCAAGTAAGTTACAAAAACGAATGGACGGCCGCTGGCGGGAAAATCCGCTGGAATATGATCCACTACGATGTTCAGTTGATTGGTGGTATCGCTCTGCATCGCGGAAAAATCTCTGAGATGGCAACGGGAGAAGGAAAAACTTTGGTTAGTACGCTACCTGCCTACCTTAACGCCCTAGGAAAACGCGGTGTTCACATGGTTACCGTAAACGATTACTTGGCCCGTCGTGATAGCGAATGGAATGCGCCTTTATTCAACTTCTTGGGACTGAGCGTGGATTGCCTGGAATACCACAGACCCAATAGCAATGAGCGTCGCCTCGCATACTTGGCCGACATTACCTACGGAACGAACAACGAATTTGGCTTTGATTATCTGCGCGACAATATGGCACATACGCCAGAGGAGCAGGTTCAACGAAAGCATCACTATGCGATGATCGACGAGGCGGATAGCGTATTGATTGACGATGCTAGAACGCCGTTGATTATTTCTGGACCTACACCCAAAGGCGATATCCAACAGTTTGAAGCCCTTAAACCCCGCATCGAAAAATTGGTTGAAGCCCAAAAACGTTTTGTCAACTCTGCTTTGGTTGAAGCCAAAAAATTGATCGCGGCAGGAAACAACGGACACAAAGAAGGAGAAGGTGGACTTGCGTTATTGCGTGCCCACAGAGGTTTACCAAAGAACAAAGCCATCATCAAATTACTGGGTGAAAGCGGCGTAAGAGGAACCCTCACAAAAACAGAAAATTACTACATGCAGGATCAGCAAAAGGAAATGCCCTTGGCCGATTCACCGCTGTATTTTACCATCGATGAAAAATCAAACAGTGTCGATTTAACAGAAAAAGGACTCGAATTGATCACCCAAGGCGAGGAAGATGCAAACTTCTTCGTTCTACCCGATGTAGGTTCGGCGATGGCCGACATCGAAAAAAGCGCCTCATCAGACAAAGAGAAATTGGCGTTAAAAGACACCTTGATGCAAGAGTTTGCTGAGAAAAGCGAGCGCATTCACTCGGTGCAACAGCTATTAAAAGCCTATACCCTATTTGAACGCGATGTTGAATATATCTTGGCCGACAGTAAAGTAAAAATCGTTGATGAGCAAACAGGTCGTGTAATGGAAGGTCGCCGTTATTCAGACGGACTTCACCAAGCCATCGAGGCCAAGGAAAATGTTCGCGTAGAAGCTGCCACCCAAACCTATGCTACCATTACCCTGCAGAACTATTTCAGGATGTATCACAAATTGGCGGGTATGACGGGTACGGCGGAGACCGAAGCACAGGAATTGTGGGATATCTACAAATTGGGTGTGATGGTAATTCCTACCAACAGAAATATTTCACGGATGGATCAAGAGGATTTGGTTTATAAATCCAAGCGTGCCAAATACAATGCGGTGATTGAAGAGGTTGTTGCGTTGAGCAGCGGGGGCCGTCCGGTTCTTGTGGGTACTACATCGGTGGAAGTGAGCGAATTGTTGAGCCGTATGCTAAGATTGCGCGGCATCAAACACAACGTTTTGAATGCCAAGCAACACCAGAATGAAGCGGGTATCGTAGCGGAAGCTGGACTCAAAGGCGCGGTGACCATTGCTACCAACATGGCTGGTCGTGGAACAGATATTAAAATCGATGATGAAGTAAAATCATTGGGTGGTTTGGCGATTATTGGTACCGAACGTCATGATAGTCGTCGCGTTGACAGACAGTTAAGAGGTCGCGCAGGACGTCAAGGCGATCCGGGAACATCTCGTTTCTACGTGAGTTTGGAAGACGATTTGATGCGCATTTTCGGATCAGAAAGAGTGAGCAAATTGATGGATCGTTTTGGCTATGGCGAAGACGATGTGATCGAGAACAGCATGATGACGCAAACCATCGAACGGAACCAAAAGCGAATGGAGCAGAACAATTTTGGTGTTCGTAAGCGTTTGTTGGAGTACGACGATGTGATGAATAAGCAGCGAACGAACATCTACAGAATGCGTAGCAGTGCATTGTTTGGTGAGCGTTTGAGCATCGATTTGAGAAACATGCTTTACAACTGGTGTAACGAAACGGTTACCCAATTCAAAGATTCAGGTGATTACCAAGAATTAGAAATGGAGGTAATACGCACTTTGGCTATGGATTTGCCGTTTGACGAGGACACTTTCCAAAGTACAAGAGATCCTGAAGTATTGGCCGAAATGTTGTTCGATAACCTGACACAGCGATATCACGACAAAACAGAGTCGATGCGTACCCAGGCGCTACCGGTTTTCAGAAACATCCGCACGGAACAAGGCGAGCGCATCGAAAACATCGTAGTTCCAATGACCGACGGCGTGCACAACTACCAACTCACCGTGAACATGCAAAAAGCGCTAGATACGGAGTGTAGAGCGATGATTCACGAGTTGGAAAAGAGCACCACTTTAGAAATTCTAGACGATGAGTGGAAAGAGCATTTGCGTGAATTGGACGAATTGAAACAAAGTTCTCACAACGCCCAGTATGAGCAAAAAGATCCTTTGTTGATTTATAAGATTGAGAGTTTTGAACTGTTTGGCAAGATGTTGCAACGCATCAATACGCAAGTATTGGGAATGTTGTTCCGGGCACGTATTCATGCGGAAAATGAGGTTTCAGAAGCCAGACCCGCGATGAAGCGCGTTGAACCCAAAATCCAAACTTCAAGACCAGAGATGGACATGGCGATGGGCGGCGGTGATAACATGGAATTGCCACCGGCAGAAATGCAGGCGCCGAGGCCGGTTCAGAATCCCATCATCAAGGACTTGAAAATTGGCAGAAACGACCCTTGTCCTTGTGGCAGTGGAAAGAAGTTCAAGGCATGTCACGGGAAGGATTAAACAACGAATCCACCGAATCTCAAGGCAATACCCAAAGCCAAACCAGCCGCGACTTTTACATGGAAAACGGATTCTGTGTTTTCACAGCCGATTACCATAAAAAACGAGGGTTTTGCTGCGGAAATGAATGTCGACATTGCCCTTTCTCCCCAAAACACGGAAAAGGCGGGAAAACACTAGCTGATTTGTGAAAAACTTGGGATAAACTTCCCAATAAAAATGAATCATTTGGCGGGTTTCAAGGCTAATTTTGCGTCGTGAACGCACCCATCCAATCTGCCCTGATTTCTGTATTTTACAAAGACGGCCTCGACGAAATCGTTAAGGCGTTACACCAAAAAAATGTCACCCTGTATTCTACCGGCGGGACAAGGAAATTCATCGAAGATCTTGGCATCCCTTGCGTTGCCGTGGAAGACATCACAGGCTACCCAAGCATTTTGGGCGGACGAGTAAAGACCCTGCACCCCAAAGTTTTTGGTGGCATTTTGGCACGCAGAGAATTGGCCCAAGACATGGAGGAAATTGCGCAGTACGAAATCCCTTTGTACGACTTGGTTATGGTTGACCTCTACCCTTTTGCCGAAACAGTGGCTGCGGGTGGAACGGAGGAAGACATCATAGAAAAAATCGACATTGGCGGCGTATCATTGATTCGTGCCGGTGCAAAAAATCATGCCCACACAACTATTATCGCCCACAAAAACGAATATTCATCTTTCTTAAAGGCTTTCAACGAGGGTTATGGTTCACTTTCATTGGCTCAAAGAAAATCGTTTGCAGGTCGTGCCTTCGCCGTAACTGCCGAATACGATGGCATGATCGCCGACTGGTTCGCTGGGAATAAGACTTATTCTCTACGATACGGTGAGAATCCGCATCAAAAAGGAACCTTCCAAGGGAATTTGGAATCGATATTCACAAAACACCAAGGCAAAGAACTGAGCTACAATAACTTACTCGATGTCGATAGTGCGGTTTGCTTGTTGAACGAATTCAACCCTGCCGAAGGATCTACGTTTGTGATCATCAAACACAACAATGCTTGTGGCGTTGCGACCAGAGAAACCGTTTTGCAGTCTTGGACCGATGCGTTGGCCTGCGACCCAGTGAGTGCTTTCGGAGGCATTTTGGCAACCAATTCCAAAGTAGATTTGGCAACGGCAACCGAAATCAACAACCTGTTCTTTGAAGTGTTAATCGCCCCAGCCTACGATGCAGACGCACTAGAATTACTCAAAGGAAAAACCAATCGAATCGTATTGGAGACCACTGGCGAGGTGTTGTTAAAATCACCCATGACAAGAACTGCTTTGAATGGCGTATTGGTTCAGGATAGAGATTTGCTAACAGAAACAAAGACGAATATGACACCAGTAACAACCACATTGCCAACAGATTCGCAATTAAGCGATTTGGAATTTGCGGTTAAATTGGTAAAGCAAACCAAAAGTAACACCATCGTATTGGTGAAAAATAACCAGCTTTTGGCCAGCGGAACGGGTCAAACATCGCGCGTGGATGCATTGCAACAGGCCATCGAAAAAGCCAATCGTTTTGGATTTGATTTGGACGGCGCAGTAATGGCTAGTGATGCCTTTTTCCCATTCCCAGACTGTGTTGAAATTGCAGATAAATCAGGCATCAAGGCGGTAGTTCAACCCGGCGGAAGCGTGAAAGACCAACTATCCGTTGACTATTGCAATCAAAACAACATTGCTATGGTCATTACAGGCGTAAGACATTTCAAACACTAGGCAACCAAACCTTTCTTAATCACATCTATAGACTCCTTAGTTAGATTGGATTTCTAGAACTCCCATGTACAATTTACTCAAATCACTATTTTTCCTGCTATCGCCAGAAGTGGCGCATGAATTCGCGTTAAAAAGTTTGAGTATTCTACTCCGATTTCCTCTGATGGGCAGTTGGATAAGAAAAAGTTTCCAACCCATTAATGCCCAACCCATTGTAGTCAAAGGCATCACCTTCCCCAATACCATTGGTTTGGCCGCTGGATTCGATAAAAATGCCAAATGGTTGCCCCTTCTCAAAGATTTGGGATTTGGACACGTAGAAATCGGGACTGTCACCCCGCTACCTCAACCTGGAAACCCAAAACCACGATTGTTTAGACTGCCGCAAGACAACGCGCTGATCAATAGAATGGGCTTCAACAACGATGGCATCGATGCCGTAGTGGAGCGCTTGAAAAATCGTCCCGCTGGCTTGGTGGTTGGCGGAAACATTGGCAAAAACAAAATCACACCCAACGAAGAAGCGATAAACGATTATACCATTGCTTTTGATGCGATATACGACCACGTAGATTATTTGGTGGTCAATATTTCGTCGCCCAACACACCTGGTCTGAGAGATTTACAGGAAGATACTTTCATTACTAGCCTTTTCGAAAAACTTCAATCCATCCGCACAACCAAACGCATTTGGAAACCGATTTTCTTAAAAATTGCCCCTGATTTTAAACAAACGCAAATCCATTCTCTTATCGAAACGATCAAAAAAGCCAATGTGGATGGGGTGATTGCAACCAATACAACGATTGATCGATCAAACTTGCGGACATCGAACAAGACCGTCGAGAATATGGGTGCGGGCGGACTCAGCGGCAGACCTCTGTTTGAAGCGAGCAATACCGTTCTTGGATTTCTTGCGATGGAGCTAGGCGATATCCCCCTGATTGGTGTGGGTGGCGTATTCACTAAGGAAGATTATGAGCAAAAAATCTCCATGGGTGCCAGTTTGGTTCAAGTATATACCGGCTTCATCTACGTGGGTCCTAGAATCGTCAGAAAAATCCTATCTTAGCGATTCCACTTGCATTGCAGGTTGATGTCTAAGCAAATGCTACCACTAAAGAAATCATCATCTAGAAAAGCACCGACCCTCATAATTACGGTCGGCATTTTAATTACTTCGGGGTTCTTCTTGATTTCAGCGCAGCGAAATACGGCTAAGCAACACAACCTTCAATCAAGCAATCTTCAATCAAACAACCCATCGAATCAATCTTCTTGGGCGATGCCAGCCATCCTGCCCACTGAAACCGTAACCCAGCACAGTGCATACAGCCTAGTCTACAACCACAAACACATGCAAGCCAAATGGGTGGCCTATAATTTAACCTACGGCAACACTGTTGGTGGCGCGGAACGCAGTAGCAAATTTTCCATCGACCCATCCATTTCTCCCCGAACGGCCGTCACTTCCGATTATACCAAAACAGGCTATGATCGAGGTCATCTGGCACCTGCCGGCGATATGAAATTCTCCGCCCAAGCCATGTCGGAGTCGTTTTACATGAGCAACGTTTCACCCCAACTACCCGGCTTTAATCGTGGTATTTGGAAAAAACTCGAAGAGCAATTTAGATCTTGGGCACCTAGCTCCCACACCGTTTTTGTGGTGACGGGTCCTGTATTAACCGACCCCATCGGTTCTCCGTATATTGGACAAACTTGCCGCATTTCTGTCCCCCAAAGATTTTACAAAATCATGCTCGATACCGCTAGCCCCATGAGAGCGATCGCCTTTGTGATGCCCAATAATTCATCAACACAACCCCTGAGTTCTTTTGCAATGAGCATAGACGAGGCCGAACGAATTACCGGAATTGACTTCTTCCCAAAACTCAACGATATTCAAGAAGCCAAAATCGAGAAAACGCTGCTTTTACAACAGTGGCGGTTTAATTGACCAAAGGGGTATAACAACACAAATTACACTCCGATACCCCAAGTTACTTCGTTTACCCAATAGCCCTTTCCATCGATCCACCAGATCTGAAACGACAAAACATACTTTAACTTTTTATATTTCACGGTGTAATCGTATTTGGTGATCCCGTCGCCCGCCACACTCAGCGTGATTTTTGGTCGCGCAACCACTTCCGCCATTTTAAAATTCACCTTGCTCCGCTTCATTCCCAGCTGGGTTTTCAAGAGCGATTTCTTAAAATGAAACTGATACGTAAGCCAATTCCCCTCAACCACTTTCTGAAATGTTGCGGTATCATGCGATCGCCATTGATCGATAAAAATCTGTTTGGGCAAATACCCATTCCCCATCGATGGGCGTTTCATCAGCAACCAAAAAATCAAGGTATCCAGCGCCTGCTCTTTGGTATCGAAAGCAAAAACCACCGCATTGGAATCACGTTTGGTATGAAACAGATCCCCCACCGCATTTGAAACTTCCGTCCCCATTTTTTTCAAAATCGAGGTATCTTGGTTGATGCGATGCGATGCGCCAGCACTGTCGGTTTGGGCATAATTAGGAAGAATCGTCACAATTGTGATGAGAATTAGCATTCCGAGACGACCTTTGAAAAACGATTTCATCGTATAGTAACAAAGTTAAGGAAGCCTAAGCAGAAATGACCCAATCGCCGCCATCAAACCACAATTCAATGCAAAACGAGCCCAACGCACTCATTCACGCCAGCAGCCCTTACCTGCTTCAGCACGCCTACAATCCGGTGGCTTGGGAGGAATGGAGCGAATCCACCTGGCAGCGGGCCAAGGCAGAAAATAAATTGGTTTTGGTAAGCATCGGCTACAGCACCTGTCACTGGTGTCATGTAATGGAACACGAGAGTTTTGAGGACTTTGAAACCGCCGAAATCATGAATCACCATTTGATAAGTATCAAGGTGGATCGTGAGGAAAGGCCGGACATCGATATGGTGTATATGGATGCATGTCAGCTAATGACAGGCCGCGGGGGTTGGCCCTTGAACGCCATTTGTCTTCCCAACGGACAACCGATTTATGCGGGGACTTATTTCCCAAAACAGCAGTGGCAGCAGATTATCGAGCAGTTGGCGAAGGTGTATCGGGAAGAGCCGGACAAGGCCCATGATTACGCGGGCAAGATTCAGCAGAAGTTGGACGCGTTGAATCGCTGGGATTCTGAGACGTCGGACCCTTTGCACCGCGCGCAGTTGTTGGAACAATTCACAACCCTTGCTGAAAATTTGGATTGGGTGGATGGCGGACCCAATCGCGCGCCCAAATTCCCATTGCCCGGCCAGTACGAATACATCTTGGATTACCACCTGCTCACCGGCGATGAAAGTGCCAAGGATTTCCTGCATTTGAGCCTGATTAAAATGAGCAATGGCGGTATTTACGATACGATTCGTGGTGGTTTTTGTCGATATAGCACAGATGCCCAATGGTTTGCGCCGCATTTTGAGAAGATGTTGTACGACAATGCGCAGTTGATTTCTTTGTATTCCAGGGCATTTGCATGGTCCGATGCACCGCTCTACAAACAAATTGTTGAGGAGTGTATTCATTTTTGCGAGGAGGAACTTGGGTTGAAGGATGGCCCCGAGCGGAGCGAGGGGCACAACCAAACCCCCGCCGGTTACGGAAGCGCCCTTGATGCCGATTCTGAAGGCATGGAAGGCAAGTTTTACGTCTTTACCCGCGAAGAACTGCTCACCATCCTCAGCGACGAAGAATTCGCCCTGGCCGAAATCCAATTCAACATCCAAAAAGATGGCAACTGGGAACATGGTTACAACATCCTGCATCAACCCCTAGCGCCGTTGCAAGTGTTAGAAAAATCCGGACTCACCGCCGCCGAGTATCATCCACGACTGCTCAGCATCAAACAAAAAATCAAACGATACCAAGACAGTCGGATACGTCCAAGCTTCGACGATAAAGCGATCTGCAGCTGGAATGCCCTATACCTCAAAGCCTTAGCCGATGCCGCACTTTTCCTGCAAAACACAAACTATAGCGAGAAAGCAACAGCCCTAGCCGATTGGATGTGGCTTACATTCTGGCAGAACAACGAACTGCTGCGCATCCATCGAAATGGCATCACCAAAATCTCTGGCTTCCTAGAGGATTACGCCTGTTTCTGCGAAGGATTGCTGTCGGCCTACACCATCACAAAAAACGAAGCCTACCTGGCAAAAGCGGAAATCCTAATCCAGAAATCCATCGAGCTATTTTACAATCCCCAAACAAAGCAATTGGCCTTTACACCCGATAACGGCGAGGCGCTGATTGTGAGAAAAAGTGATTTAAACGACGATGTGATTGCTTCCCCCAATTCCGTGCTGGCCCACTGCCTGTTTAAAGTGGGGACAATGACATCGAATCTGGAATATATTGAACTGTCGAAAACCCTGCTGAATCAGGTCACCAAGTCAATGATTCAAAACCCCGGCTGGTATTTCAATTGGTCGAAACTCGCGCAAGCCATAACCCTCGGCGGCTGCCAAATCAAATTGGAAAACAACGCCAACAGCCCAAGTGGAGAATGGACATCGGCCGAAACGCTAGAAATTGCAAAGCACTTGCCCAGTTGGACAACCATCGAATTTAAAAATGGGGCGCAGAAAAAGCAAATCGAGGTATGCGCAAATCAGACCTGCTTTACACCGGTGGAGCAAATTCATCAAGCCCTAGAAATTGCCCTGGACAACTGTAGTTTGCAGTAAAAATTGATGCGTTGAATTGCCGCAACCCAAATTAGAATCACTGAACAATCAATCGAGAAACGCCCTCGCCCTGGGGAGTTTTTATGCGAACCAGGTATGTTCCAGCCGACATTCCAGTTAAATCGATGGTAGATTCTGAACCGTTGTTTTTTACAACACGACCCATCAGATCCAAAACGGTAACAGAATAAATATTGGCTTCGATTTGAATGCGCACCTGATCCGTTGCAGGATTGGGATATAATACAAATGGAACTGCCTGATTTAAACTCTGCGTAGACGCCCGTACATCCCACACTTTTTGCTCTATGGCAGAGATGATACCTGAGCCAAAATTTCCATTGTTCACCGTCTCACTGATTCCCGCGCTCCAGTCGTCCGCCGCAAAACCCACCACACTATAATCTGCCGGTTTGTATCGGGCTTTCACAGCACCATAAGGACCAAAATCCGCCGCATTGGGTATGCCCAAACTCAAAATTGTATCCGGAACCGTTAATGTGAAATCATAGGAAATTGTAGAGCCCGAAGGAATGACTTCATCCGCCACACCAAATCCATTCTTACCATGTTTTCCGCCCGCCACATTCCAAATTACATTGTCGTGATGATACCCCGACAACGTCTTATTCTTTTGAAAAAATATCGAATGCGAATCCAACGTCGCAGTGACATCCACTCGTTGGTCCC
>JBEGUW010000055.1:0-12352 GCA_041178665.1 Bacteroidota bacterium | reverse complement strand
CTCAACACGTCCATACTTTGGGCGCGGGAAATCCTAGGGATGGCATCCAAACTCAAAACTGAAAGGCCTTCGGCGTTGAACGACGATACCAATTCTGCATTGCTGCGATGGTACATCAAACTCACCCATAGACTACCTTTTGGCAATGTCTTGGTGACATTTGCTTCGGGCATATTGATTTGCACATACATGGCAGCATCGGTCATGGATCCGCGGTCTACAATGGTAGCACCCGCTTCAGCATACATTTCATTTGAAAAGTGTGAGCCAGATCCGGCCCCAGACTCTACCACAACTTCATTTCCCATCTGAATCAAACTCTTGGCAACCTGTGGTGTTATGGCTACTCGGTTTTCTCCAGCACGGGTCTCTTTTAAGACAGCTATTTTCACAATCTATTCTTTGATTTTGAAGCGAATATACAAAGAAAAAAGGGGGGCTCCGCCCCCCTTTTTTCCACGCCTTACAACAATCTTATTTTTTACAAAAAGTTAATACCCTCTCACCTACCACAATATAATACATCCCCGCTAATAAATCATCCGAATCAAAACCCGCATCCCCAACACGATTTACCGCAATATCCTTGCCCAAAACGTCACGCAACATCCAAGTTTCTCCGGACTTCAAACCCGAAATCACAACCACGCCTGTTCCAGGATTTGGATACAATTTTAACGCCAAAACTTGAACAGATGTAGCCGACAACTTACCAATAAACCCATCGCGGTAACGAACCTGTGTGGGTGTAAACTTCCCTGTTTGCGCCGCAACCGTGCCCTGAATTTCCATTACTGGAATCCGTTCCGTAGTACTCAACCATCTGTAAATCACTGTTTTTCTTGGAATTGGAAACTTCCCAAACTGCGAAGTAATCGTATCAATCTGATCCACAAACGTCTTTAATCTCAACACATCTTTATATTCTCCAAATGGCGTTTTGATCGTTCCCCAACCATCTGCATTATTCACCCGCTTACCACTCTGAACCAACGCAAACAAATCTCCCGGAATGCTAAACTTGAAATTAAATGTACTCGTATCCACATCGCCGTAATTCAACGGAAACTGATAAATCTCATCGTCGTCCTTGTACATCGAAGCCAATGGAAATCCCGAATACTGATACCCAATCCCCTCGGCCTTGAACACTTTTGTGCTATTGGTATAAAAAGAATAAACGTTTGTTAGTGTAATCGGACCCGCGCCAATGGTATCGGCAGTTTTTTGACCAATCTGACCGAAAAAATAAAAACCATAAGGCGTTTTCGTTGAACTATAATAATTATTTAAAGTCTGCGTTAATGGGGTCATGCTGCTGAAATCCCACGACATATTAGCCCCTCCGGTTTGGTAATTCGTTGGCAATGAAGTTGGACTCGCTGTGGAATATCGCAATGTATCTCCCGCCTTTGGCATCGAAGCTGATGTGATGCTTGGCTGTGAGATAACCGACAAAGAAATGCAAGCACTCAAAATCATGAAAATTCGTTTCATACAAAACAAATGTAAACAATTAGATTCAAAATCGGGTTGCTTTTCTGCCCAAAAAAAACGATTTTTGCAGAACTTATGGAATATCGATGGCGCGCAAAATCTACCCCCAATCCGGAACAAGTAGCGCTGCTCTCAGAAAGCATTCGCGTTAATCCAAACATCGCAGCCATACTCATCCAAAGAGGTATTGATAGCTACGAAAAGGCAGAAAAATTCTTCCGCCCCAAACTCGAAGACCTCCACAACCCTTTCCTAATGAAAGACATGGATGTCGCTATTCGTCGTATCCAACAAGCAGTCACCAATCAGGAAGGGATGCTTATCTATGGCGATTACGACGTGGATGGTACCACTGCGGTTTCTATCGTATACTCTTATTTTAAGTCGTTCAACCAAAACATCGAATACTACATCCCCGATCGATACAAAGAGGGATATGGCATCAGCCGAACTGGGCTAGAATACGCCGCTGAAAAGGGCTTTACGCTTGTCATTACCTTGGATTGCGGAATTCGTTCCAATGCGCTGGCCGATTACGCCACTTCCCTAGGATTGGAAATGATCATTTGCGATCACCACCTTCCCGGCGAAACCCTGCCAAATGTCGCCGCCATCCTAAACCCCAAACGCAACGATTGCGAGTACCCTTACAAAGAACTTTCCGGCGCTGGCATTGGCTTCAAGCTGATCCAAGCGTATAACGAGAAGCAAGGAATGCCTACCGAAATGGTCTATGATTACCTCGACATGGTGGCTGTAAGCATCGCATCGGACTTAGTAGATATCAGAGGCGAAAACCGCGTCCTTTCGTTTTACGGGCTCAAAAAACTCAACGAAAACCCAAGCATCGGCCTACAAACCCTGCTGGAAGATTGCCCCAAAAAAGACCAATACAACATTTCCGATATCATCTTTGGCATCGGCCCCCGCATCAATGCCGCTGGCAGAATTTCCGATGCAACCGCCGCCGTTAAAGTGCTTATCGAAAAAGATTATAACACCGCAAAAAAATACGCCAAAGTCCTGTCGGAGCGCAATCATGAGCGCAAGGAACTCGACACCGACATTACCCGCGATGCCATCGCAATGGTGGAACAAAGTCAGCGCTTGATGGACAAATACTCCATGGTACTGCAAGGCGAAGGCTGGTCGAAAGGCGTCATCGGAATCGTCGCCTCCCGCATGGTGGAGCAATTCTACAAACCCACTATCGTTTTTTCTTTGAACGATGGGATGCTGACCGGAAGCGCTAGAAGTATCAAAACGTTCGATATTCACGAGGCGATAGGTGCCTGCGGTGATTTGGTGGAACAATTTGGCGGACACAAATATGCGGCTGGACTGAGCATAAAGGTTGAGAATTTTGATGCCTTTGCCGATAAATTTGAGGCGATTGTACGCGAAACAGTAACCGCAGAAGATCTGATTCCCGTGGTGGAATACGACCTTGAAATTGAGACGCTGAGTATCACACCGGGGATGATGAAAATCCTCAAACAATTGTCGCCCTTTGGCCCCGGCAATGCCATTCCCGTTTTCAGAACCAACAACCTAAAAGCCAATCAGAGCGCGAAAATCCTCAAAGACCGCCACCTGAAAATGCAGATCACCACACCGCATGGCAATATGGACTCCATTGGATTTGGCTTGGCGGAATATTGGCCCTCGGTAACAGACGGGCAGCATTTCCACGCTTGCTACTGCATCGAAGAGAATACTTTCAATGGCAGAACCAACTTGCAACTGCGATTGCAAGACATCAAAACCCAATAACCCGCAGAATTTATTATCTTGCCTGGGTGAAACGCAAACATTTCATCCATTCCATTGGCGCAACCACGTTGGGGGCTCTTTCTATTCCCGCAGCCCTTTCGGCCGCCAATTCCAATGCCCATTCTGATTCTAACAAACCACCCAAAGGCAAAAAAATGCCCGAATATATCGTCCCTCAAGGTCCCGGAATTTCCAATGCTCCGCACAACGAAGCCTTTTGGAGCGCCGTGGCCACCAACTTTATCCGTCCCGAAGGGTTCATCAATCTAGAGAACGGATATTTTAGCCACCAACCCCAAGGTACGCTGCGATACCACATCGATGCGCAAACCACCATCAACACCCAAACCAGCCACTTCATGCGCACGGCCCAAACCACAGCCATAGAAGAAGCGAGAAAAGCGTTTGCCGGATTTCAAGGACTATTGCCAGATGAAGTCGCCCTAACCCGAAACACCACCGAAAGCCTGAACATCGTGATTATGGGCACCCGTTGGCAAGCCGGCGACGAAGTAATTATCGGCAACCAAGACTACGGATCCATGGTAGAAGCCTTTGAACAAGCTGCCGCGCGATGGGGAATCATTATAAAAATCGCGGATGTCCCCAAAGACCCTAGGTCGGATATCGAAATCGTAAATGCTTACTGCGATTTGATTACCCCCAACACCAAAATGCTGCACCTCACCCACATGATTAACCTCAGTGGCCAGCTGATTCCCGTGCATGCCATCACCCGAAAAGCGAAGCAAATTCAACCCAATATTGTGGTGGTGGTAGACGCTGCGCATAGCTTGGCTCATACGCCAACCGACATGAGTGATCTTACCAATTCGGGCGTAGATGTCATTGGCGGCAGTCTTCACAAATGGCTCTGCAACCCTATCGGCGTGGGATTTTTATACATGAAGAAAAGTCTAATCCCGTCCATTTGGCCTCTTTTGGGGGATACGGGGGCCGACAAAAACGATATCCGCAAGTTTGAGCACCAAGGGACCAGGCCCATCAATTCTTTGCAAACCATCGCCAAAGCCATCGAATTTCACAGAATTTTGGGATCGGCCGCCAAATTCAACCGCCTCACATATCTAAAACTCCTGTGGATCGGCAACAAGCAAGCGCTAGAGAATTTCGGGAAAGGATTGGGCATACTCAACGACCCGCAATACCAGGCGAACATGGCCGCGGTGACAGAGCTCACCCTACTCGATGCGTTTAAATTGGAGTCGCCATTGTTCCAATTCCAACGAGGCGGAGCCATTGCAACTGCCTACGTGAATGGATATTCTCCAACGACATTGGCAAAAGCGCTGATGGACAATCATAAAATTTTCACGGTGGGTATCGACCATCCCATCATCAAAGGGGTCCGTGTAACGCCGCATCTCAGCAGTTCCGCCGCTGATTGCATTGCATTGAACAGAGCATTTACAAGGATTTGTGTCGATCTGATTCCCTCGCCAAAGACGAAGTAATTAGTACCACGAGTACGGATTTGGATTCCTGAGCGGAAATTACTTTTTCAGCAACACCACAACATCGTTACAAGTATCGGCATCGTCCTGCCCTGCTTCAAAGACCATGGTATAGTTCTTCAACGACATTAATTGGTCGCGCCGAATTTGTCCATCCCTACGACCGTGAAAATTATCCCACAGCACCACCGTCCCCGATGGAAACCAATCGTTTCTGCCTGAATCTTTGGTATCGAGGGACCACAACGACAACGTCCGCGCGGCTTTGGGCCAATCCGACACCGCCTTTCCTTCCATCCACTCACCATTCTTTCCCAAAGGATGCAGCTGCTCGCCAGCCAACCACGGATCATAATTTTCCGCAACATTGATCGCCGGAATCTGATGCGCCAACACATTGTCCTTGTATTTTGATGTCGAAATCCATTGCATCGCATCGGAAACAGGCTTTCCCGCCGACCGCGCTAAAAACCCCTCTTGATGACCCAATTTTGCATTCCAAGGATAGGGCATGCCCGCACCCGGAAACGACAAAAAAAACATACCCAGCACGATGGCAGATTTCAACACACGATTGAGCGCTTTGATTTCAATCCGCATGATTTTATCCAACGCCAACATCGCAAGCAAAGCCGCCACCGGTGACACCACAACAAATACGCGAAGCAATCCGTGAGACCCCATGGCGCCCTTCCACCATAAAATGCTGTGGGCGACGAAGAAAAATCCAAACAGCGGACACCACAGCCACAGCGCCATTTGGCTATTGGATGCAGGCATTTTTTTCTGGAGTCGCTTTCCGATGTATCCCAAAATCATGACCACCGAAACGAGACAAAGAACCGTGACGATGAGTCCTGTAATTTCTTTTTGATGGTTCAAATAGTACCAAAAATTGCCATGTCCGGCATCAAACCCCCTACCCAACTCCTGCTGAACGTAAGGATTGTGAATGATCAACCAATTCCACTCTCCGCTAACGATCGCACCCATACAACCATAGATCAAAACTCCAACAACCGTGAGCGGCATATATTTCCACCGATTTCGCAAGGCCAAAAACAGCATCACCGCGGCGAGTAAAACGAAACCTTCGCTTCTAACCATAGGCAAAAACGACGCAAGTACCGTTGCAGCTGTCCATCTGTTACTGGTAAACAAATAGCATATCAAAGCCAACACCATCGCGTTACTCGGCTCGGTAAGGGCAGAATGGGCATTGGCCAAAACGATGGGTTGCCAAGCAAAAAGGAATATCGTAAGCCAAGGATTTTTCAAACCCACGCGCCTTGCGGTGAGATAAACCAACCAAGCCGCGCCCAAAATACACAGATGATTAAAAATGAGTACCCCCGAAATCCCAAACCAGGCAAAAGGCATTGCAAAAAAGGTAAAAAAGGGCTTCCCCCACTGATCCAACAACAATTCAGGATGATGCGGCGCCCAACGAGCATACAAATAATGATTCCACGAATCTTGTCCGCCCGAAGGCTCTAAAGCCGAAAATCCGACAACCAAATTCACCAAGGCAACCACAAATAATGCCATCAACGCGGCGCTACTATTCTGGTTCCAGGCAAATTTCATTTTCATGACAGCGGAGCGAAGTTAAATAAAAAAGGGACTGAAAAATCAGTCCCTTTTTTATAAACAATCACAGAACATCAAAGGCAAGGCCTAAGATTCTATGGGAAAATATTAATAAGTGCTGTGCACCAACATCATATCGTGAATGCGCTTCTCGGCATGCAAAATCGCTGCTTGCTGATTGTTCACATTTTCACGCTCAGATTTCTTGTAAATTTCCAAGATGGTATTGTAGATATTCTCAGTTTGAGACATTGCATTTTCACGCACATATCCATTGTATTCAGAGTATACATTGATCAATCCACCTGCGTTGATTACGAAATCAGGGGCATAAATGATACCTTTTGATTTCAACAAATCACCGTGGATTTTTTCGTCTTCCAATTGATTGTTTGCAGCACCTGCTACGATCTGACATTTCAATTTTGGCAAAGTGACATCGTTGATAATTCCACCCAAAGCGCAAGGAGCAAAAATATCGACATCCAAGCCAATCATTTCCTCACCGCTAACGATGGTTGCGCCGAACTGAGTCGCAGCTGCTTGCAACGCTGAATCATTGATATCAGAAACATACAACTTCACCCCTTCTTCGTGCAAATACTCCAACAAGTGCATTCCCACTTTTCCGATACCCATTACGGCAGCAGACTTACCTGATAAGCTATCATTGCCCCAAGCCTGTTTGGCAGACGCTTTGATACCCACGTAAGTACCGTAAGCAGTTACTGGAGAAGGATCTCCACCACCACCCATACTCTCTGGCAAACCCACTACGTGGTCGGTCTCCATATTCACATACTCCATGTCGCGCGTGGTTGTCCCAACGTCTTCGGCAGTGATGTATTTTCCACTTAAGTTCTCAACGAAACGACCGAATTTGCGCATCAATGCTTCAGACTTCATCGAATTGGCATCGCCAATGATAACAGCCTTAGCACCGCCCAAATTCAAACCCGCCACAGAGGCTTTGTATGTCATACCGCGCGATAAACGCATCGCATCTCTGATGGCATCTTTCTCGTCGGCATAATGCCAAAAACGAGTACCACCCAAGCCTGGGCCTAATACAGTGTTGTGAATGGCAATAATTGCCTTAAGTCCAGTTGCGTGATCTTGACAAAAAACGATTTGTTCGTGATTTGTTGATTCTAAGCCGGCAAATAAATCAAATGATGTTGCGGGCATATTCTGAGTTTGAACGTCAGCCATGATTATTCTGCAAAGATACGGAGAATTGAGATAAAAAAATTGATTTCAGAAGTGTTAAATCGACACTTCAACTTGGACAGGTATAGGCCTTGGGGCATATTTGGCCGCTGCAATTGCGATAGCGCGGATATGATCGGGGGTTGTACCGCAGCATCCGCCAACAATATTTACCCAACCTTCTTTACACCAGTCTTCCAAAACTGCCGCCATCCCTTCCGGTGTATCGTCGTATTCGCCAAATTCATTCGGCAAACCCGCATTCGGATAACAGCTAATCGGCACCCAAGCCACGCGGGACATTTCTTCGATAAAAGGACGCATTTGCGGCGCTCCCAGAGCACAATTCAAGCCTACGCTCATCAAATTGCCGTGAGAAATCGACACCCAGAATGCTTCAGCCGTTTGACCGCTAAGCGTACGTCCGGAATTATCGGTAATCGTACCGCTCACCATCACTGGAATATCCAAGCCGCGCTCTTCTTTCACCGTGTTGATAGCAAACAAAGCCGCCTTACAATTCAAGGTATCAAACACCGTTTCCACCAACAACAAATTGACGCCAGCATCAATCAACGCATTGACTTGCTCGGTGTAACAGGCAACTAAATCATCAAAGGAAACAGCACGATAACCAGGGTTATTGACATCCGGCGATAGGCTAGCCGTTTTATTGGTTGGTCCGATAGCTCCAGCCACAAAGCGAGGCTTATCAGGATTCATCGCGGTGTATTCCGCTGCCGCATCCAAAGCCAATTTCACCGCTGTCGTGTTGAGTTCCTTCACCAGATCCACCATGTGGTAATCAAGCATAGAAATCGAATTGGCATTGAACGTATTGGTCTCTAAAATATCGGCTCCGGCCGACAAGAATTCCTTGTGAATATCGGAAATTATTTGTGGTTGAGTAAGCACCAACAAATCGTTATTTCCCTGCAAGGGATGCTCAAAATTGGCAAATCTTGTCCCTCTATAATCCTCTTCCGATAGCTTATGCTTCTGAATCATGGTACCCATGGCCCCATCGATGATAAGAATTCGTTCCTTTAGTAAATCTTGTATTTTCATTGAGAAATTTGGTGAATCGATTGATTAAAAACGCGTAAGGCCAGGTCTAGAGCGGTGTGCGCATCCATTTCGTTTTTTGGATTGATGCACGCATCTATGTTAAATGGCAATTTTGCTTTGGCCGCCAACATCAAAGGCGATGGCTTGGACGATACTTTGGTCGATGCTTTGCTCGCCGTTATCCCACCCGCTGCAGGTTTGTCGGCCCCGTCCGACATTAACGTGGGATATATGAATTTCACCGGATTGGCAAAAGGCGCCTTGCTATCGGAAACCACAGGGAAATCAATGGCCTGCGACAATCCGAATGACTTATCAGACGAATAAAAAACCAACTCCGGCTCGTCCTCGTAAAGGGCTTGAACCGTGGGATTTTGCATCATCGTATGTGTCTTTTCAGGAAAAACAACATCCAGAATCTTCTCATTTAATGCTGCATTCTCAATAGAATCGTTGGGAACAAAGACCATACACACCTTATATTGATAAACCAAATAGACATTTCTTGTCGCGAATTTCGCATACGCATATCTGGGCTTTTGAATCGTTTTATGCAGTTTCTGCTGTTTTTGTAACCGCGCCACAAACGCCTTAAACTTTTCTTCTGAGGTTAGCGCGAGGCATAAAAACCTTCCACCATCCACTTCAAAGGCAACGACATCGGAGTATAGACCAATTCCAGGCTCAGAGGCGTCTTTTACCCCTTTAAAAACAGAAAGTGACGCAATATTACTCTTTAAGGAATCAACACTCTTAGGTGGCGTGGTTGAAGCAGCAAAATCACTGCGAAGCTTTTTGGTTTGCACATGCAAAAACCATTTAGACGATGCGGGGATAACCAACACCAAATTGCTGCGGGTGTTGAAATTGTACCACAGATAAACGCCGACAGAAATCACCGTAATTGCGGTTAATCCCATGAGCATAAAAACAATCCGTCTAAATCCTTTATCCATCCGTGCTACAAAGGAACAACACAGATTTCACATATGAACTGAATCGCACAAGGTTTCGATGTGATTTCATAAAAAAGGGCGCCTATAGCGCCCTTTTTTATGATCTATAAAATTTTTTACTATTAAAATAATCTCGAATTCTCAAGGGCATAAACCCCGCGTAATTCGATTCTTAGTTACCCTTCTTGCAACAAGGCTTCTGACATTCAGAACCACATTGCTTCTTTTCTGTTGCTGGAACCGCTTGAGCACCCGCAGCACCTACTGCAGCACCTTCATGACCACCACATTTGTGTTCAGCACCTGCAGCGCCATTGCAACCTGCTTTTGGAGCACCTGCAGCACCTACCGCAGCACCTTCTTTCTTGCAACATGCTTTAACCTCACCGTTGGCAGCACCTGCTTTGCTGCAACCGGCAGAACCTTCTTTCTTGCAACAAGCTTTTACTGGAGCAACTGCATCGGCAGCTGGAGCAACTTTAGCAATCTCAACAGCAGGGGTATTTTCTACTGGCTGGGCTACATTCTGAGCCATAGACGTCATTGCGAATCCCGCAACAAACAATCCTAAAACGAGTAATTTTTTCATATCTTTTTGTTATTTAAACAAATATACAACGCAAACTTCACATTTTACCACTTCGCAATCACCGTCTCTCCGCCTACCGTTTTCTGCTCTAATTGAACCAAAACCTCAGCATCCAATGGCAAATAAATATCGATCCGACTACCAAATTTGATAAAACCGTACTCACCACCCCTTGCGATTTCCATCCCAGGCTTGGCATAACAAACGATTCTTCTTGCCAAAGCACCCGCAATCTGTCTGAACAAAATTTGCTTCCCGCCCTCTTCCATCACAACCGTGGTACGCTCGTTTTCCGTACTGCTCTTGGGATGCCATGCCACCAAATACTTCCCTTTGAAATACTTGTAATAAAGCACCTTGCCCGAAACGGGAGCCCGGTTTACATGGACGTTCACTGGCGACATAAAAATGCTAATTTGCTTGCGCTTGTCCTTAAAATACTCGGGTTCTTCAACCTCTTCAATTACAACCACTTTGCCATCGGCAGGGGCAATAATCAAACCTTCGCCTTCAGGAGTTGTCCTTGATGGATTGCGAAAAAATTGCACCACCATGATGAAAAAGAACAGGCTCATCCCCAGGAAAATCTGAGAAAGTAAACCCTCTCCTAGCAATGCTTGCATGCCATAATTAAGCAACGCCAACACCAACGTGGTGACAAAAATGATAGTAAATCCTTCTCTGTGTAATCTCATTTTAGAAAGAGCCCCTCAACTTCAACGTACTCGCAACTTTATCCAAAGCAACGATGTAAGCAGCAATACGCATATTTACATTATACTTCTCGGCCGTTGCATACACATTATCAAACGCTTGCTTCATCGCACGATCGGCGCGACGGTTAACACGCTCTTCTGTCCAATAGTATCCCAAACGATTCTGTACCCACTCAAAATACGATACAGTTACTCCGCCTGCATTGGCCAAAATATCTGGAACTACCAAAATACCTTTATCGTTCAAAATTGAATCCGCCTCAGCAGTTGTCGGTCCGTTTGCACCTTCTACGATCATTTTCGCTTTGATACGACCTGCATTTTCTGGCGTGATTTGATCCTCCATTGCTGCAGGAACCAAAATATCGCAAGGCAATTCCAACAATTCTCCGTTGGTTACCTGACTTCCGCCTTTGTAACCTTCCAAACTGCGCGATGCACTGTTTGCAACGTAAGCAATGGCTTCGGCTACGTCAATTCCTTCTGGGTTGTAATACCCGCCGGAAACATCAGAAATCGCAACGATTTTCACACCCAATTGGGCTATCAACTTGGCGGAGATACTTCCCACATTACCAAAACCCTGGACAACGCAAGTGGTATTGGTTGGATTCAATCCCAATTTAGCCATCGCACTGCGAGTGCTTACCATTACACCTCTTCCGGTTGCTTCTACACGACCTAAGCTACCACCCAAAACCAAAGGCTTTCCAGTAACTACAGCGTAAGAATTATGTCCGGTAATTTTACTAAATTCATCTACGATCCAAGCCATTTCTTGGGCACTGGTACCCATGTCAGGTGCTGGAATATCCTTGTCCGGACCAAACACATTGCGCATTGCCAATGTATATCCACGCGTTAAGCGCTCCAATTCACCCTTACTCATGCTGCGAGGATCACACTTGATACCGCCTTTCGCACCTCCGTAAGGAACGTTAACCACCGCACACTTCCACGTCATCCAAGCAGCCAAGGCCTTCACCTCGTCTAAGTGAACATCCATACTGTAACGGATTCCACCTTTAGAAGGACCCAAATGCACACTGTGAACTACGCGATACGCTTCAAAAACGCGAATTGTACCGTCATCCATTGTTACTGGGATATTGGCCGCAACCACCTTATCGGGGACGCGCAAGACATTCGCAAATTGATCATCCAATCCTAATTTCTCTTTGGCTTCATCGAAGCGACGTTGCATGCTCTCAAGTGGATTGTATCTTGGAGTTCCACCATTGTTAGGGGTTGACATATATGTACTTTCTTAAGTTAAGTGGGGCAAAAATAAGTGTAATCTTTAGAGGTTGTTCAACACATATGGCGATTGTGTTAAATACTATACAAGAAGTGCCTATTATTTGGCGAAATATCTCCGTAGGAACCTCAACACTATAAATACGTTAGCCCTTAATCTCAAAATGTGCTTAACCTGTCGATAATTCAAAAACAGAAGTACAAAAAAGGCCAAATTGACCG
>JBEGUW010000054.1:0-37643 GCA_041178665.1 Bacteroidota bacterium | reverse complement strand
TTGGGTTGGAATCCGATGGTAGCATCCGCATTGACATCAACTGTTAACACTGTGGTTTTACCCGTTGTGTCTTTCACTTGCATTTTGATTCTTTGCCCAGCGTATTTCACTAGGGTTTCTTTGAATTCAAAAAACGAAAGAACATCCTTGCCTTCTACCTTTTGGATTGCATCACCCACATCGAATCCCGCTTTGTAAGCATTTCCACCACCGGTAAGTTTACCCACGACAAATGACAAACGAGGTGCGAAGAATGGCATATCTGACTTCTTCGACAGCAACTCATCAAAATTTTCAGGCAATACCAAGGTGGTATCATAATAAGCATATTGAGACGTCGTCGATTGCGCAGAATCAGAAGTAGCAACCATCACCAACTTCGCACGTTGAATATCAATAACCTTTTTATCGGCCATTAAAAAAGAAGGGTTACCAAATTCGGCATCCAAATTTTCTACTTTTTGACCATTTAAAGCGATAATTCTATCCCCCGTAGCAAAACCCATAGAGCGCGCCACAGGGCTAGCATACACGCCACCTTTACTGTTAATAGCCTCGTTAGGAATATACGCTTCACCCTGAGAATAGGTCAATGAAATCATCAAGATGATTCCCAATATCAAGTTCACGGTTACACCGCCCACCATTACAATCAAACGCTGCCAAGCTGGCTTACTGCGGAATTCCCAAGGCTGAGGCTCCGACTTCAGTTGCTCGGTATCCAAGCTCTCATCCATCATTCCGGCAATCTTTACGTAACCGCCCAACGGCAACCAACCCATACCATATTCTGTATCGCCGCGTTTAAAACTAAACAACTTAAAGTTCCAAGCATCAAAGAACAAAAAGAACTTCTCGATGCGAATACCAAATGCTCTTGCGGCCCAATAATGGCCAAATTCGTGCAAGGTAATTAGAATCGATAAAGCTAAAATAAACTGTGCGGCAGTAATTAGTATTTCCATGAATGTATGTTTTACAAAGATAGTTTATTCTTTGTCGATGCTCACCAAAATCGGGGAAAACTCTATTCGCTTAGACGAAGGACTTCTCCATACGATGATGCGGAATACCCACCTCTTCAAACTGATCTCCCACAATGCTATATCCTAACGATAGATAGAAATCCAAAGCCGAATCTCTGGCGTGCAGTATCATATTTTCCTTTCCCATTTCGATGGCTTTTGCTTCTGCCGATGCAACCATACGCGCACCGACCCTATTTCTGCGATATTTATTGGCGACCGCTACCTGCCTCATTTTCAAATCGTTGCCCGATTCAGTAAGTATCATACATCCCACCAACCAGTCGCCATGATTGGCCACCAAATGAATATCACACTTCTCCTCCGGAAAAATCGCGGGATCGAAAACCATCCTCAAAGGCTTGCGCAAAACCTCATGTCGCAACGCCAAGGATTGGATATATTTCACCGATCCCCATTCGATAAATTCAAATTCGATGAATGGCGTATTCCCCATAATATAATCCTTATTTATCCTGCGCTTCACCCACTGCCAAAGCCACCATATTCACAATTTCGCGAACCGATGAACTGTGATGAAGGATGTGAACCGACTTCTTAAATCCTAACAACACAGGACCAATTGCCTCCATATTACCCATGCTTCTCATGATCTGATACACTGCATTTCCGGTACTCAAACCACTAAATATGAATACGTTAGCCGACTTATCGCCCAACTTATTAAATGGGAATCTTCTGCTTCTCAAATCACCATCTATCGCATAAACCGGCTGCATCTCTCCATCTACCAAAATATCAGGTCGATCCGCATGTAAACGTTTAACCACCTTTTGCATCATCAAAGGATATTTACCCGCTGAACTACCAAAATTGGAATACGAAATCAATGCGATGCGCGGTTTAATTTGAAACGACTTTACCCGATCATGCACCAATCCAACCATCTCGTAAACAGAATCTTCATCTATATCGATGTTCACCGTGGTATCGGCAAAAAACACAGGTCCTGATTTAGCCATCATAATGTGCATTCCCGACACCCGATGGGTTGTTGAAACCATGCCTATACAATCCAGCGCAGGCCTCAAAGCAATGGGATAATTCCTTGTCAAACCGCTAATAAAGGCATCCGCCATTCCATTTTCAACCATCATCGAACCAAAATAATTTCGATTTCGCATTTGATATTCCGCTTCAAATCCCGTGAGTCCTTTCCTACTGCGCTTTTGAAACAGCATTTCGCCATATTCCTTTAACTGTACCTCCTGCTTTCTTGGGTCGATCATTACCACACCAGGAATCTCAATAAAATTCTCATCCATCATTTTCTGAATGGCCTCTGGATTTCCCAATAAAATCGGTTCGCAAATTCCGTCGCGTTTGGCTATTTCTGCCGCTTTCAAGATGCGAATATGATCGGCTTCAGCAAAAACAACGCGCTTAGGATTGGTTTTCGCTTTGGTCATCAAACGGTTCACGAAGTCATTGTCGATGCCTAATCGCTGACGCAACTGCGCATTATAGCCTTCCCAATCAGTAATCGGGTTCTTGGCCACACCGCTGTCCATGGCCGCTTTTGCCACCGCCGGAGCCACCGTTGTCAGCAATCGTGGATCCATCGGCTTAGGAATGATATACTGCGGACCAAAACTCAAGTTCTTTTCATTATAGGCCATCATCACACTCTCTGGCACAGGCTGCATCGCCAAGTCGGCAATGGCTCTAACCGCAGCGAGTTTCATTTCTTCATTGATCTCCGTTGCTCTAACATCCAATGCGCCGCGGAAAATGAAAGGGAATCCCAATACATTGTTAACCTGATTGGGGTAATCCGACCTGCCCGTAGCCATAATCAAATCAGGACGCGTTGCCACCGCCAAATGGTAGTCGATTTCAGGCGTAGGATTTGCCATCGCAAAGACAATTGGCTTTTCCGCCATCGACAAAATCATCTCAGGGGTAAGAATGTTTCCTTTGCTCAAACCAACAAAAACATCAGCTGAAACCAACGCATCATCCAATGTATTTAGGTCGCGCTGAGTGACAAACTGACTCTTATATTTATCTAAATCGGTTCTATCGGCACGCAAAACGCCTTTTGAATCGAGCATTACGATATTCTTTTTAACGGCCCCAAGCGACACGAACAATTTGGTACAAGCAATGGCCGAAGCCCCAGCCCCATTCACTACGATGCGAACATCGCTTAATTCTTTTTCAACCAATCGCAATGCATTGATCAAACCGGCAGCAGAAATAATTGCCGTTCCATGCTGATCATCGTGCATGACTGGAATTTTCAACGCAGCCTTTAATCGCTCTTCAATTTCAAAACTCTCTGGCGCCTTAATATCTTCTAAGTTGATTCCACCAAAAGTGGGCTCCATGGCCTTAACGGTCTCAACAAAATGATCAACATCCTTGCAATTCAGCTCGATGTCGAATACGTCGATGTCGGCAAAAATCTTAAACAACACGCCCTTCCCTTCCATCACCGGCTTTGATGCTTCCGGACCAATATCGCCCAATCCCAATACGGCGGTACCATTGGAAATTACGGCCACCAAATTCCCTTTTGCAGTGTATTTGTATACGTCGTCTACGTTTGCAGCAATAGCCAAACACGGTTCAGCAACCCCCGGAGAATATGCCAATGCCAAATCAAATTGCGTTTGAGTGGGCTTGGTTGATATTACCTCTATTTTCCCAGGCCTTCCATCGGCATGATAACTGAGCGCGTCGAGCAATTTCTTTTCTGACATATGAGGGCAAAGATAGTCGGGCTTTTGTAAATGGACGTTTCGCTTTATGAACGAATAATTTTCGATGTCTAATTTTTTATAACACGTCGGTGTATATTCAATTTCGTAAGTGTGGCTTGGGGGTTTTATCTTTGTAAAATATTATGACACAGTATCGCATAGAACACGACACCATGGGTGAAGTCAAAGTCCCCGCCAATGCATTATGGGGCGCCCAGACCGAACGCAGCAGAAACAATTTCAAAATCGGACCCGAAGGCAGCATGCCCGTGGAAATCATCCGTGCATTTGGCATATTGAAAAAAAGTGCAGCGCGCACAAACCGTGATTTGGGTGTATTGTCGGCCGAAAAATGTGACTTAATCTGTACCGTTTGTGATGAAATCATCGAGGGAAAATTGGATTCAGAATTCCCATTGGTAATTTGGCAAACTGGCTCTGGAACTCAGAGTAATATGAATGTGAATGAAGTCATCGCCAACCGCGCTCATGTATTGAGTGGTGGAAAATTGGATGATGAAAAGAAGGTGTTACATCCCAACGACGATGTAAATAAGAGTCAGAGTTCAAACGACACGTTCCCAACTGCAATGAGTATTGCGGTTTTCAAGCAAGTAGTAGATTACACATTGCCTGGGATTCAAGCGCTAAAAACTACATTAAAGCATAAGGCTCGCGATTTTGAAAACATCGTAAAGATTGGTCGCACCCATTTTATGGATGCCACTCCATTAACACTGGGTCAAGAATTTAGTGCTTATGTACAGCAGTTAGAAAACGGTGTAAACGCAATCAACCGCGCTTTGCCTACCGCTGCAGAATTGGCATTGGGTGGTACCGCCGTTGGAACTGGATTAAATACCCCAGCGGGATATTCTGAATTGGTTGCCAAATACATTGCAGAAGAAACTGCGTTGCCTTTCGTGACTGCACCAAACAAGTTTGAAGCTTTGGCGGCCCACGATGCGATGGTAGAATTACATGGAGCCCTGAAACGCGCTGCGATGAGCTGTTTCAAAATTGCAAACGACATCCGTATGTTGAGTTCAGGACCTCGTAGCGGAATCGGTGAAATCAATATTCCCGAAAACGAGCCCGGCAGCTCTATTATGCCAGGAAAAGTCAACCCTACCCAACCCGAAGCGTTAACCATGGTTTGCGCTCAGATCTTGGGAAATGACGTCGCCATTTCATTCGCCGCTTCTCAAGGACATTTTGAATTGAACGTATTTAAACCCGTTATCGCTTCTAATATGTTGCAAAGCGCTCGTTTGTTGGGCCAGGCTTGCTTGAGCTTCAACGACAACTGCGCTGTTGGCATCGAACCAAATTTGGACAATATTCAGCGATTGGTAGATCAAAGTTTGATGTTGGTGACAGCCTTGAACACCCATATCGGCTATGAAAATGCAGCCAAAATCGCGAAGAAAGCGCACAAAGAAAATTTGACATTAAAGGAAGCGTCGTTGGCACTAGGACTGTTAACCGAAGAACAATTCAACGAATGGGTTCGCCCAGAATTGATGGTTGGCAATCCAAAGGAAGTGATCAAATAAGACCATGTTCCTACTATCTAAAGAAAAAAAACTGTCGTTGACAACGCCCGTAATCATGGGCATCCTCAATACAACTCCAGACTCTTTCTACGGAAAAAGCCGGGTTCAAACTGAGCAAGAATCTGTAGATCTCGCTGGTGCGATGATTGAAGCAGGTGCTGCAATTATTGACATTGGCGGACAAAGTACGAGGCCGGGCAGTGAACGAGTGAGTTTTGGCGAAGAGCTAGAACGAGTGGCTCCCGTTGTTAGAGCAATCCGTAGGGCCTTTCCAGAAGCTTGGCTTAGCGTAGATACCTATTATAGTTCTGTGGCTTTGGCTTGCATTGGCTTAGGCATCGATATGATCAACGACATTGCTGCGGGCGATAATGATCCAAAGATGTTTCGGACGGTGTTCGATAACGAAGTGGCTTATGTTGCGATGCACAAAAAAGGCAACCCAGAAACGATGCAGGATGATCCTCATTACGATGATTTGATGGGTGAAATTCTTGAATATTTTAATCAAAAAAAGCAAGAGTATCGCAAAGCAGATTTCGCCAATTGGGTGATAGATCCCGGATTTGGATTTGGCAAAACAACAGAGCATAACTTTCAGCTATTGAATCAGTTGCAAAAATTTAGGCAGTTCAATAAACCATTGCTGGTTGGGATTTCTAGAAAAGGAATGATTTGGAAAACACTCAATGGCACCCCTGAAACAGCATTAAATGGAACCACTGCGCTTCATATGGCTGCTTTGGATCGCGGAGCTAATATTCTAAGAGTTCACGATGTAAAAGAAGCCAAAGAATGCATTGATTTGTTTTTGGCTTTGAAAGCATAATCCTCTTAACTTTGCATCATGCCTGGAATGATTGCACCCTCCATCCTATCCGCCGATTTCGGCAAGTTGTACGATGAAATCGAAATGATCAACCAAAGTGAAGCCGATTGGTTTCATGTGGATGTAATGGATGGCGTTTTTGTACCCAATATTTCTTTTGGTTTCCCTGTGATGAAACCGCTGCAATCAAAAGCCACCAAGCCATTGGATGTGCATTTGATGATTGTGGATCCCGATCGTTATACCAAAGCCTTTGCTGATGCTGGCGCTCATGTGTTAACCGTTCACGTTGAAGCTTGTACACATCTTCATCGCACGCTAACCAACATCCGGAATCATGGCATGAAAGCAGGTGTCGCCATCAATCCCCATACCCCAGTTGAATCAATCAAGGAAGTACTTTATTTGTGCGATGTGGTTTGTCTGATGAGCGTCAACCCCGGATTTGGTGGTCAGTCATTTATCGAAAACACATACGCCAAAGTAAAAACACTCAAGTCGATGATAATTGCAGCAGGCACCAACACCTTAATCGAAATTGATGGTGGTGTTTCCCTAAGCAATGCCAAATTATTGACCGATGCAGGCGCTGACGTTTTGGTTGCCGGAAATACAGTTTTTGGCAGTGCAAACCCAACAGAAACCATTACAGAACTCAAACATTTAATCAAATAACGTAACCATTTCTGCGTTAGATACTTGCGTGAAAAAAATCCTATCGCTTTTACTTCTCACCCTTATCGGTGTTGTGGCAAATGCCCAACAAGCGATTCAGCGAGGAAGAGTGATTCGGGATGCATCGCAAAATCAAAGCAATAACTCATCCGCTAGCCTTGCCAAAATCAAAATCCGCTTGTCGGATGATTCGCAAATTGGCATAACCGATTCAGCGGGCTACTTCTCCCCTTCCGAAACCTTATTCCCAGGCGATCTCATTTTTGGATATCGCAATGGAGAAAAACTCTTTGGTTACAAATGGCTGAGTCAAACCGACAGTAGCAGCAGCAAATCGAACCAAGGAATTAATTTACAAATAATTACACTTGGAAGCGGATTGGACCTGATTGCTGAAGTCAGAATTAGAATTTCACAAGGCGGACCCTTCTTAGAAGAAATTAAGCCACAAAAGTTGCAACTCAACCCCTCCATGGGCAATGGTATCGAATCGTTAATTAAAACATTCATCGGCGCTTCTTCGGGCAATGAAATGTCGAGCCAATACACAGTAAGAGGCGGGAATTATGATGAAAATTTGATTTACGTCAACGACATTGAAATCCTTAGACCTCAATTGATTAGCAGCGGTCAGCAAGAAGGCCTTAGTTTTATCAATTCTGACCTAGTACAATCGGTAAAATTCAGTGCTGGAGGATTCGGAGCACAGTATGGCGATAAAATGAGCTCTGTTTTGGATGTAGATTATATCCGGCCCGACTCGTTTAAAGGCAGTGCTACCGTGGGTACGATGCTCAGTAGCGCCACCATCAGCGGAAAAAAGAACCGCTTTTCAGGCTTCTTGGGCATACGGAATTTCAACAACTCATTGCTAACCAAAACCTTGAATGTAAAAGGGAATTATTCTATGCGATTCAACGACCTGCAAACCCAGGTTACATATAAGGTTCATCGCAAACTTTACATTGATTTCTTAGGGAACCTCGCTAGTAACAATTACACCTTAAACCCCATCAGTCGAAGCACCACTTTTGGTACGATCCAAAATGCATATCAATTAGATGTGGGTATGGGCGGACAAGAATCGCTCAAATATCTATACGGAATGGGGTCGATTACATTCAGGTATACCCCAAACGTTAGAAATGAATTCAAATGGATACTGAATCACACGACCATTGAGGAGCAAGAGATTTTTGATGTGGAAGGATTGTATTATTTATCGCAATTGGATCGCGACATGGGTTCTAAAACCTATGGAAAACCTCTTAAAACACTGGGTTATGGATATTACATCGACCATGGCAGAAACCGCATGCTGTCGGGTGTGACCCAATTTGCGCACATCGGAAAAATCGGAAAGTCAACCGATGCATTTTCTTGGAATTACAGCGTTCGATTAAACAAAGAAAGTGTGGCCGACAAAATCGCTGAATGGTATTACAACGATAGCGCGGGATACAACATCGCACCGTTTGGCAGAATGGAGGACAGCATTCTGTTTGATAACTATATTTTCGCCAAAAACACCTTGAATTCTTACCGTGGCAAAGCACATATCTCGGGCCAGTGGAGATTGAATAAGCGTCAGCAAATTTGGCTCACCTCCGGTATTCGGACCCAATATTGGACCGTAAATCGTGAAATGCTGATAATGCCAAGAATGAGCTTGAGCTGGGAACCCCATAAATCTTTCAATGAACGTCAGCGTTCCGATGCCGCCAAAAAACCCGATGTCCTATACAAATTAGCAATCGGCGCTTATCACCAACCCGGATTCTACAGAGAATTAAGAAACTTCGATGGCCAATTAAACCGTCAGTTACTAGCGCAAAAAAGTTGGCATGTTGTAACCGGATATGAGCGATATTTCTTCAATGGAGGTCGTAAATTTAAATACACGGCCGAGGCATACTACAAAGGGTATCAGGATTTGGTTCCCTACCTTTTCGACAATATTCGGATTCGATATTATGGCACCAATTCCGCTACAGGCTTTGCTTGGGGCGTTGACCAGCGCATTTACGGAGAGTTTACCAAAGGATTAGAGAGTTGGTTTACGCTAGGCATCATGCAGACCAAAGAAAAAATCACATACAGCGATGAGGTGTCAGGCAATTCGGTTACCACGGATTATTTAAGACGTCCTACCGACCGCAGAGTAAATTTGGGTGCGGTTTTTCAAGATCAAATGCCCAACAATCCAAGTTTGAGAGTGAATTTAACCATGAATATCGGAACAGGCATTCCCTATTATTTGATTGGCAAGGCCCGATATACCACAACGCCTAACACAATACCCCCATATCGTCGGGTTGATATTGGATTTAGTAAGATATTTGAACCCAAAAAATACAAATGGGTAGGAAAAATGGGCATGAGCAATGCTTGGTTAAGCATCGACATTTTCAATTTGCTCGACATCAACAACGTAATCGGATATAGTTGGGTCAAAGACCTACAAAACAACCGTTACGGCGTGCCGGATTACCTCACCGGAAGACGCATCAACATCAGACTATACGGCAGCTTTTAATTGCCACCACCGAATGGAACACTTCCACCGGGCGCAGGTGTAGCACCACCAGAATTCCCTGTACCTGAAGGAGGACTGCCAGCACCGTTGCTCATTGATGCCTTCTCTTCTTCACATTTGGCCAATCTTGCTTTTGCATCATTTAGTTGCGCTTGGGCAGATTTCAACTGGGATTGTAAAGAGTTTACTTCCGATGTTTTGGCGGTCAATTTGTCTTGCAAATCTTTTATAACCAATGCCTTATCTTCCATCAATTTTTGACATTCATCCAAGCTCTTTCTACCAGCATCTACTTCCCCATTCAACTCGGTGATGGTCATTTTCAATTTGGCGATCTCTGATTTCAACGCATCCATTAAAGCCATCATATCGGTAGAGCTAGAATTACTACCCGCAGTGGCTAGTTTATCCTCACAGGCTTTTAAATCAGCTTTCAGTTGTTTCAGGGCCTTCTGACAGTCTTGATATTCCGCCATCACAGCGTCATATGCATTTTTCTTAGATTCCAAATCCACCAATGCTTGATTTAGAGAATCGCGCGTTTTGCTACAATCATTTCCAGTTGATGCATTTTTTATGGCGATTTCCAACTCGCTGATGCGTTTTTTGGCCGCTTCTAAATCCGACAATGCTTTGTCTAATTGATCTTTAGGAATGCATAATTTCAACTTGGCCTCGAGGTCTTTTGTCTTTGCTTGTTCCGCGGACAACTGCTGTTTGATGTCGGCCACGGATTTCTTCAAAGCCTCTAGTTCCGACGTCAATCCGGCTGATTTGGTTCTCTCCGCCGCCAATAGTTGCTCTAGCTGAGCAATCTTATTCTTGTATGGGGTGCAATCCTCAGTAATTGCCACAGATTTAAGCTGATCTTCCAATCGCTTTTTCTCCGCATTTAATAGGTCGATTTGCTTTTTCGTATCCGCCAAAGCTTTTTCACAATTGTTTGATTTTGCTTTTTCAGTGGCCAAATCCATTGACAATTTCTGATTTTTATATAATTCAATTTGCAATAAACTATCGCATCGCTTGGCTTGCTTGTCCACGGGCGTAATAGCAACTGCTTTAATTCGCGCATTTTCTGCTTTTAATTTATCATTTTCGAAACGGACCCGATCTAGTTCAAATCGGATTCTATCATCATCTGCTTTCAACCGATCGTAATCGCCTTTCCATTTAACGAGATCAGTTTCACAATTCTTGGCCTTGTTACTTGCTTCAACCTCTTTCAGCTGAATATCGGCAAGTTGCTTTTTCAATGCTTCTTCCCTATTCTTACAGTCATTCAAAGCCTTTTGAGACGCAGGATTAATGGGTGTTGGGATATTTTTATTCACCACAATGGTATCGCGTTTTACTACAGTTTTTATTTCTGTCTTGATAATGGTATCGCGGACGATTTTTATCACAGTATCACGAACGATCCTGGTCACAGTATCACCAGCAAATCTCTCAGTAACTTCCACCGGAGGAGCTATACTATCATTATTGATTTCCTCTTCGTCGTATTCGTCGGTGTAACGATGACAGTCTCCAATTTTTGACCTGAACCCAATATAAAAACTAGCCCCTTGCGTCCCAGTATTTCTCATGAAATTACCCAATCCCCAAAGGTTGTTACTTCCGATAATAATTGGACCAAATCGCACAAAACCACCCACTTGCACTTCCGTGTAGTCGTTGGCTAGGCTAATAGGCATACCGTATTCGAATCTCTCCCCTTGAAATCTAGGTACGAAGCTCAGAGAGGACGAACGTCGAAGACCTGACATATCCACCGGCTTTAAACTATGCACCAAATAACCACCCAAGTGCCATTTGCCGGAGCGAATATCCATTTGCATATTGAATGCCATGGGCGTGTAAGTGGTAAATGAACGAAGCGGGTTAGCGCCCACTTTCTCTGCTGCCGTTCCAATTTGATCGAATGCATTGGGGCTATGGTTCACACTGTTAACACCGTATATCTGTCCAATTGCAAATGCTGAATCCATTTTATAGATACCATTGGTTACACCCATCTGGTAGCGAGTGCCATCATAAGCGATGAAACCAACATCGGTTAAACTCGCGCCAAATTTGACTTTATAGGTACGTTGCAATTCACGTTCACAGCCCGTAAATGACCTCAAATCCATCTTCATTCCCGGTCTGATCTCATACATGAATCCTAAATCAAAACCCGCACCTACTCCAGACATCGAACCAAATTTTAATCCCAATGGCGCATTCATAGTGCTGGATGCAGATTGAGCATCGGTAAACATATAAGCACCATACAATTGATTGACCTGTAAATCATTGTTTCCTTTGTATTGCAGGTCCAAACTACTCGCACTCAAATGTGCAGCGCCCATTCCTATTAATAATTTTGTGGTCGCACCCCACTTAAAAGCAGAGGCCCCTTTTCTAGCATTGGCATCGCCGGCATACGAACCAAATGAGAAAAAATATTCTTGGTATTTATCTGTGTTAAACGCAAATGGTGTTTGATTTTTGATGGTTCCGCCTATTTTCTTGTCCCATTCCGACCTGCCGTATCGTAAAATATTCCCTAAATCTGGATTTACCCCCTGAAAATTGAAACCTGAAACCCCTTTTATTCCTAATCCAAAACCCACTTTATTGTCGGCCATAAAGAACATCGACGGTCCATAAGTCTCATTCAAATAATTCAAGCTCCAATTCTGATTTTCAGATTTTGGCATCCAAGACTGATCCATGCGTAAACTGCTCGATTCCCGTTTCCATGAATTTGCAAAACTGCTTTGAGCATCCAACGACGTACCCCACCAGTTTACATAAACCCTCTTAGAATAGTTCGATGCAACATTCGCTGGATTCATAAATACCGAATAAGGCGTATTCAAATCACCTACTACCAAACCCAAAGGTTGCTGAGCAAAGAGTTGACCCGCGCAAGAAAAAATCAATGCGAAAATGGCTGTTTTGAGGCGGTTGAAATTCATGATAGTTTTCATTTATGACAAAAAACAAAGTTATGTCAATGATTGCAAAATGCCTATCTAACCAATATTATACCAATTTTCATCCCCCCAATGATTCAATTTGACGAATGATGTAAATAAACTGTGAACCGTATCTTAAATTTGAGACCCTTACTATGAAGAAGTTTCTCAAGTATTTTATTACCCTATTGAGCGGATTTGCTCTGGGCATCATTTCAATTGCATTGGTATTTGGCATTTTCATCTCTGGACTCACCTCGCAAATTGGTAATTCAAAAGAAGAAGAATTGTCTGAATCAACCATCCTAAATCTAACTCTAGGTACAGAAGTCACCGAACGGAGCGCCTCTAACCCACTGGACGAAATCATTTCTGCTGCCAGCAATGAATCACCTGCTTTGGGGCTCGACGATATTATCAATGGACTTAAGAAGGCGAGCAAAGACAGCCAAGTGAAAGGCATTTATTTGGATTGCGGTAGTTATGGCGGCGGAATGGCCACGGCGGAGGAGATTAGAAATGCTATTTTGTTATTTAGAAAGGCGGGTAAATCTGTTGTGGCTTACAGCGGATTGTATTCCGAATTGGGCTATTACATTGCGTCGGCTTGCGATAAAGTCATCTTAAACCCTAGAGGATTTCTTGAAGTGGATGGGATATCAGCCAAATTTGTCATGTACAAAGGCCTGTTCGATAAATTAGGGGTTGATTTTCAGGTTTTTCGCGTGGGCAAATTCAAATCGGCGGTAGAACCTTTCATTCAAAAGGAAATGTCCGAAGCCAACCGCGAACAAGTCACAGCCTACATCACATCGCTGTACAAATTTCAAATCAAGAACATCGCAACAAGCAGAAAACTGCAAATGGATTCTGTGTGGCAAATCGCGATGCAATCCAAGGCGCAGTTACCCAAAGACGCAAAATCGTTGGGCTTGGTTGATGCCTTAGAATATGAAACAGAAGCGAAGAGCATCGCGGCCAAAGAGGCGAAAATGAGACCGGAAACAGCACATTGGTTCGACTTTGCGAAATATGCAAAAGACGCCGACCCCTATGCTTACAGTGAGAATAAAATCGCAGTGATTTATGCCGTGGGTGAAATTATGCCCGGAAAACAGAATCCAAATGAGCAGATTGGTAGCAAAACCTTTATCGCACAGTTACATAAAGCCCAAAAAGATGCAAGTATCAAAGCCATCGTAATTCGTATCAATTCGCCAGGTGGAAGCGCGTTTGCCAGTGATGAAATGGCCCATGAAATCATTGCCTGTAAAAAAGTAAAACCCGTGATCGTTTCTTTTGGCGATGTTTCTGCTAGCGGCGGTTACTACATGGGTTGTGTGGCAGATAGTATTTTCGCCTTACCCAATACAATTACGGGATCCATTGGCGTATTTGCCTTGTTACCTAACACAGAAAAACTTTTCGGCAATACCATGGGACTCAATTACCAAACGGTAGAATTGGGTGAATTGTCGGCTGGATGGCGCCCAGACAGAGCGTTAAGTGCAAAAGAACAAGAAAAAATGCAGTTGATGGTCAATAGCATCTACGATGATTTTATCACCACTGTTGCCAACGGAAGGAAATTAACCAAAGAGCGAGTTTCTGAATTGGCCGAAGGCCGAGTTTATACTGCCGAAGATGCACTGCCATTGGGATTGATTGATGGGTTTGGCGGGATCGACAGGGCCATTACATCAGCGGCAAGGAAAGCGAAAATAACGGAATACAGAGTGGTTAAATTCCCTGAAAATGAAGATTGGTTGAGTCAAATTTTACAAGCCGATGAGGTGAGTAAAGCAAAATTCAGAGCGCTGGCCAAGACTACCGGAATTGATTTGAAGACTCTGCAACAAATCGATCAGATTCAGTACCTCCAAGGACCCCAATACCTACTTCCTTGGTCGGTAAAAATGCATTGATCATCGATTGCTGCTGAAATTCCACCCACCACGGAAACTTAAAACACAAAAATAGTTTCCAAAGCAAATTTTAATTCTTAATTTTGCGCCATATTATGGAATTGGTGCACAAAGTTCAACTTACCGCGGAGCGATTATTCAGTCGTTTCGGTGTAAAAAGTGTCACCATGGATGATGTCGCCAAAGAGATCTCCATCTCCAAAAAGACATTATACAAGTGCTTTAGGGACAAAGAAAGCTTGGTTATGTGCACAATCGAATCGCACATGCAGGAAACGGAGCAAGCCATTAGCGACATTATAGCTATTGAGGAAAATCCCATTTATCAATTGTACAAAATCACCCAGTACATAATCAGCAATCAACGTCGTTTCAGCCCTAGCATGATGTACGACCTAAAAAAGTATCATCCCAACAGCTTCCAGATTTTCGAAAAGCATAGGAGCAGTCATATCGTAAATCACATCAAACAGAACATCGAACTCGGAAGAAACACCGGACACTACCGAAACGATTTTGATGCCCAAGTCATTGCTCATAGTTTCTCGATGCTTTCATTCAGTGTATTTGAAAGTTTTGAGCTCAATAACTTAGAAATTCCTCAAAACGATTTAGTCATAGAAATTATCCGATACCATTTACGGGGAATTTCCACATCAGAAGGTTTAAAAATTGTAGATGAAATCGATTGGACAAACAAACCACAGAAAAATTAACATGAAACGCATAGTCATCCTTTCACTTCTCCTCGCCCAATTGTCGTTGCGCGCGCAGGAGGTCAAACAGTTCAGTCTCCAACAAGCATTGGTCTTCACAGAGCAAAACAACTTAAGCTATCTAAATGCACAATACGATGTGCAAATCGCGCAGGAAACGGTAAAACAGACCACTTCTTACGGGTTGCCTCAAGTAAGCGCGTCGGCGGGGTTCCAACAATATATAAACATCCCGGGCAACTGGGTAAACAACTTCACCAAAACCCCGGGTTCATCCGCGCCTGACTTTATATTCCTGCGTTTTCAGCAAGAGTTCAGTAGCAATGCCGCATTTTCGGTGAGTCAATTAATTTTTGATGGTACCTTTATCGTGGGATTGCGCGCAAGCAAAGCATTCATGGGAATGAGCGACTTATTAAAACAAAAAGCATTACGCGATGCGCAACTCAATGTCGCCAAAGCATACGTAACAGCCGTTTCTACCCAGAAAAACCTCGATTTGATCCAAACGAATATCACCTTGTTGGAAAAGACCCTTTACGATGTCACTGAGATGAACAAAGAAGGATTTGTTGAATCTCTAGATGTAGACCGACTCACCCTTTCTTTGAGGAATCTTAAGTTGCAAAAGGAAAAGTTAGAGAATGCAATTCTAATCACAAAAAATGCCCTAAAAATGCAAATGGGACTGTCGCTAGAAACTGAAATTACATTAACTGAAGACCTTGAAAAGTTGGAGAATTCATTGAGTGTTGACGACATTGCCAAGAGTTCATTTTCTAGCAGTAACCGCATCGAGCACAAGTTATTGGAGCAAAGTATCACACTTGGGAACTTAGACAAACAGCGATACAAGGCTAGTTCATTGCCTTCTCTTGTGGGTTTTTATCAAAATCAAAAAAGCACATTGCGCAGTGAATTTAATTTCTTCCAGAGCAACTTACCGGTGAACAATTCATGGGTCCCCTCCTCTGTTTATGGGTTCAACCTTAGAGTGCCAATTTTTGCCGGCGGATTAACACAATCCAAAATTCGCGAAACCAACATAAAAATCGAAAAGGCTAAAAACGACATGGCCAATTTTGATCGATACGCTGCCTTTGAATACACCAACGCAATCAACAGCTACGAAGTCAACATCCAACAAGCGATCAACCAAAAAGAGAATCTCGTATTGGCACAGAAGATATACGACAAAGCGAATTTGAAGTATAAGGAAGGCGTTGGAAGCACCTTAGAAATCATGCAGGCGGAAACAGAGCTTCGCACTGCCAACAACAATTACATGAATGCCATTTACGACTTAGTCATTTCAAAAATCGATTATAGAACCACAACAGGAACACCTTTAAAATAAAAAATCCATGAAACGCAACATCATATTATTCAGTGTATTGGCCACTTTGGCCATCAGCGCATGCGGAGGTAAGAAGACCGCCGAAGACAATAAACAAGCCAAATTAGACGCACTTAAAAAAGAGATTGCCAAATTGCAGTCTGAGGCAAGTGCTCTTGAAAAAGAGATCGATCAAAAATCAGGAAAAACCAATGGTAAGGCCGTTGAAATCACCGAAATCAAGAAGGGTGTATTCCAAAGTTACATCATGATTGAAGGATCAGCCGATGCCAATGAAAGCACCATCGCAACGCCTAAGGTCCCCGGAACCATCGTAAGAGTATTGGTTCAACCGGGTGCAAGTGTTACGGCAGGTCAAGTATTGGCTCAACTCGATAATACCACCATTTCTCAAGGTCGCAACGAATTGCAGCAACAAATGATCTACGTCACTACCCTATTTGAAAAGCAAAAAAGACTGTGGGAAAAAGGCGTGGGTACTGAAGTTCAATACCTATCTGTGAAAAATCAGAAAGAAGCGTTGGAGAAAAGCATGAAGACGTTGGAAACTCAGATCGATATGTATAACATCAAGGCGCCAATTACCGGAACCTTGGAAAGTGTTGATGCCAAAGTGGGTCAAGCTGTTGCCCCTGGCCTACCCTTGTTCAGAGTAATGAACTTGAGCAATATCAAAATCAAAGCGGATGTTGCTGAATCGTATTCCAAAAAAGTAAAAGCCGGTGATAAAATCAAAATTTTCTTCCCCGATCTTCAAACCGAAATTAATGCGAATATTTCATTTGCTTCTAAATACATCGATCCATTGAATCGCACTTTCCGTGTTGAAACCAAATTGCCTCACGTAGACAATTTAAAGCCAAACATGATCGCGAAGTTGAAAATCGTGGATTATGAAAATTCAAATACCATCAGTGTTAGTTCAAACTGTATTCAAACCACAGAATCTGGAAGTTATGTCGTGATTGCCAAAGCCCAAAGCAATGCAAAAGGTGAGGCCCAAGCATTTGTTGCCGAGCGCAGAACCATCACTACCGGTAAAAGCAGCGATGGCAAAACAGAGATCTTATCGGGATTGAATGAAGGCGATATGGTTATCACAACGGGTTACCAAGAATTGAATAACGGTCAATCCATTACTGGTGGCTGGATGTCGGGCAAATAATCCCAAAAAAATGAGCAAATTCAAAGAATTTAAACCCACGAGCTGGAGTATCGACAACAAAACCAGCATTTATATCATGACGATATTTATCAGTATCGCCGGTATATTTTCGTATAATTCATTGCCAAAAGAGCAGTTTCCTGACATCGTTATCCCAACGATTATCGTTCAAACGGTATATCCGGGTTCATCGCCAAAGGATATCGAAAACCTAATCACCAAACCACTTGAGAAGAAAATCAAATCTATCAGCGGTGTAAAAAAGCTAAAAAGCAATTCGATTCAGGATTTCAGTATTGTAACTGTTGAATTCGATACCGACGTCAAGGTAGACTTGGCCAAGCAGAAGGTGAAAGACCAGGTTGACAAAGCGAAGAGCGATTTACCAAGCGATTTAAAAACCGACCCTATTGTTCAAGAGATCAATTTTTCTGACATGCCGGTTATGTATATTAACATCAGTGGAAACATCGATTTGCAGTCATTGAAGCGCTATGCAGAGATCGCAAAAGACAAGATTGAGAGTTTACCGAGCATCACACGCGTTGATATTGTTGGTGCTTTAGACAAGGAATTACAGGTTAACTTGGATTTGACAGCGATGGCAAGTACAGGTTTAACAATGGACGATGTAACCCGTGCTATTCAGTATGAAAACATGCGTATTTCTGGCGGTAATATTGATGTCGACCAAATGCAACGTTCATTGAGTGTGAGCGGCGAATTCAAATCAAAAACGGAAATCGAAAACATCGTGGTTCGCACAGGAACTGGTGCCACGGTATATCTTAGGGATGTGGCCCAGGTGGTAGACGGATTTAAGGAGAAGGAAAGCTATGCTCGTTTGGAAGGTAAAAACGTAATCACCATGAATGTGGTGAAAAGAGCTGGTGAGAATTTGATTTTAACCAGCGATAAGTGTCATGAAATCATCAAGGATTTACAGACCAGCGGAACCTACCCCAAAGAAATGGATGTAGTTTTCACGGGCGACCAATCGGTGAAGACAAGGACAACGGTTCACGATTTGATCAACACAATTATCATTGGCTTCATTTTGGTAACAATGATTTTGATGTTCTTCATGGGTGCAACAAACGCAATTTTCGTGGCCCTATCAGTTCCGTTGAGTTGTTTTATCGCCTTCTTGATTATGCCTACGATTGGCTTTAGCTTAAATATGATTGTATTGTTTGCATTCTTATTGGCTTTAGGTATTGTGGTAGACGATGCGATTGTGGTTATCGAGAACACCCACCGTATCTTTCATAAAGACAAATTACCCATTAAAGAAGCGGCGAAAAAAGCGGCAGGTGAGGTATTCCTTCCTGTTTTGTCGGGTACTATGACTACGCTAGCTCCTTTTATTCCATTGGCGTTTTGGAAAGGTATTGTAGGTAAATTCATGTTCTTCTTGCCTGTTACTCTGATTATTACGTTGCTGGCCTCGTTATTGGTTGCTTACATCATCAACCCAGTGTTTGCTGTCGATTTCATGGAAGACGAGCATGCTGTGGAAGACAAGGCCAAAACCAAAAAGGCGGTTCGCAGAACTACAATCGTAATGGGAATAATTTCGATCCTCGGATATGTAGGTGGCGGATTTGGTACGGGGAATTTCTTCGTGACATTATTGTTGGTTTACCTAGCTCACCACTATTGGTTGAGACATGTGATCGTGAAATTCCAAACCAAAACTTGGCCTTCGGTTCAAAACAAATACGAGAAGATGATCACCTATCTTCTAAAAAAGAACCACGCGAGACAGACAATTATTGCAACCATTGTATTGTTAATTGGATCTTTTGTAATTACGGCAATCCGCAAACCAGGCGTAGTATTCTTCCCGCAAGCGGAACCAAACTTTACTTATGTTTACTTGACGATGCCTACGGGTACGTCGGCCAAACACACCGATAGCATTCTGAAAATTGCAGAAAAGCGCGTTTTCAACACCATCGGAAAAGATAATTCATTGGTTGAAAGTGTGATTTCTAACGTCGCCGTTGGCGCTACCGACCCTCAAAGTGGAGATCGTACAACGGCCGGTAACAAAGCAAAAATCACAGTGGCTTATGTGGAATTTGAAAAACGCGAAGGCCAAAGCACACTGGAGATGCTCAAAAAAATCAGGGCTAATATCGGAACCATTGCAGGCGCTGAAATCATCGTAGAGCAAGAAAGAAATGGCCCTCCGGTTGGAAAGGCTGTCAACATTGAAATTCGCGGTGACGAGTTTAACTCATTGGTAAAAACAGCATCGGACTTAAAAACGCTTTTGGATTCCAAAAAAATCCCCGGTGTTGAGGAATTAAAAACCGACTTCATCAGTTCTAAACCAGAGATCATCATCAAAATTGATCGTGAACGCGCCAACAGATTCGGCATCAGCACGGCCCAAATTGGTATGGCATTGAGAGGAAGTATTTATGGTACCGAAGCGAGTAAGTTTAAGGACGAGAACGATGACTACCCTATTATGGTTCGCATTAAGAAATTGGATGCTAACAATTTAGATGCATTATTGAACATGAGAATCACTTATCGAGATATGGCAGCGGGTGGATTGATTCGTCAGGTCCCTTTGAGCTCAGTGGCTTCAGCGGAATACTCAAACACTTACGGTGGGATTAACCGTTTAAATCAAAAGCGTGTAATTACGTTGGCAAGTAATGTATTGCCAGGGTTTGCTCCCAACGGCGTTGTTGCTGATGTTCAGAGTGCTTTGGACGCGTTCGACAAACCATCGGACATTCAAGTCATCATGACTGGTGAGCAGGAAGAGCAAAAGGAAACCGGCGCCTTCTTGGGCAATGCAATGTTGGCTTCTTTGGCGTTGATCTTGATCATCTTGGTAACACAGTTCAATTCTATCAGTAAGCCATTGCTAATCTTAAGCGAAATCTTTTTATCGTTGATTGGCGTATTATTAGGCTTTGCGATATTCAACAAGGACTTCTCTGTTGTAATGACAGGTATTGGAATTGTGGCTCTGGTTGGAATTGTGGTTCGAAACGGGATTTTGTTGGTAGAATTTACGGATTTGCTGCGTGAGCAAGGAGCGACATTAAAAGATGCGATCATTGAAGCGGGTAAAACACGTATGACACCTGTATTATTAACAGCATCGGCGACCATTTTAGGCTTGGTGCCATTGGCAGTAGGATTAAACATGGATTTCGGTACATTATTCAGCGAGTTGAACCCCCATATTTACTTTGGTGGCGATAACGTTGCCTTCTGGGGTCCGTTGAGCTGGACGATGATCTATGGATTGGGATTTGGTACTTTCCTAACCTTGATCTTGGTACCTTGTATGTATTACTTGAATGAGAAGTTTAAGTCAAGAGTATATCGTTGGATGGGTCGCAATTACAACCCAGACACGATGATGCGCCCAGAACCCAAGAAATAATAGAGATATTTACTCAATCTACGAAAAAGGGCGCCCAATGGGCGCCCTTTTTAATGAATTACATATTGAAGCGATTGTGCTTATTCTAACGTGAAGTTATTCTTCTGACGCATCAAACCGCGTGTCCACAACTCTGCAGTGTACTTACCCTTCATCAACTTGCCTGTCAACAAACCTTTTTCCGGGAAATTCCATTTAACTTTTTGCAAGGCACCATCAAACTGAATGGTATTCTTCAAACTGGTTACTTTGCTCTTATCTGTCAACTTGGTGTTGGTAGTCGACAAAACGCCACCGTTAGGATCGATAATTCTGATGGTCACTTCTTCTTCCAAAGGTTGAGTAACCATTGGATTTTCCAACACATCAAACGTCACACGGATTTTATCTACGCCCTTGGCTTTCATGGTTTCGGTCATTACACCTTTCTTATCGAACAAACCAGTCACCAACAATGCACCAAACTGAGGACGAGCCCCTTTGTCTAAACGATCTTTCAATTCAACATTCTCAGACTCCAACGTAGCAGAACGATCTTTTTCGGCAGTTAATTGAGCCACGTAATCGTTTTTCTCTTTTGTTAAGCCTTCTATCAACGCCATCAATTCAGCAACTTTAGCACGGGCTTCTTCCAATTGCTTGCGCAAATCTTCCACTTCTGCTCCACCCTTGCCACTCTTAGCTGCTTTTCTAGAAGCCTTTGTCGATTTCTTAGCACCATCACCGCTGCCGGCAGTTGCGCCATCACCTGAAATACCATCGGAGATTTCTCTCCTCAAACGATAAATTTCCTGCATTGCAGCAATAACCCTTGGGTTTTTGTCGCTCTCCAACTCTTCCACCTTTAAAACCAAGGTTTGATTTTCATTTTGGAAAGTTTGAATGACCAAATTCAAAGAATCTTCCATTCGGTTTAACTCAATTTGCAAAGAATCTTTGGCCTTCATTACAGCCACTTTGTTTTCCAATTCTTTGTCACTTTTCATTTTGTTGAGATACAAAAAAGTATTACTTCCAAGAGAAGCCAACAACAAAATCACGAGTACTACGGTTAATGCGGTCCTATTCATACAATTGCAAAGTTAAATAATAATTCAAATATTCCACACCTTTTGCACAATTCGCTTAATCGCAAACTGACAATTATTGTTTTTTCAATGTATTCGGGCGCTGATTAATCGACATTAAACGTTGTTTCGGATCAATCAAAAAATACTGAGGCATGGTCTGTAGTTTCAGCTTTTCAGCCACTTCAGATGAACAGAACCCCTGAATAAATTGGGTTTCGTATCTCTTATTGTATTGATAGACATATCTTCCGCCTCCGCCATGATTCAAGCACACAATTTGAATACTATCGGGCAAATTCCTAGATAAATCGTGTAATTCAGCACTGTCGTTGATATAATTCCGATTATCGGCATTCCAAACCACAACGTAAGTATACTTGCCTTTGAAAGTCCCAATAGAACGGCGATGTACCGGATTCTCCTTTAGTTTGCCGGGCTGGTATTTGCCTTCAATTAAACAAAACTTGAACTTGGGCAATTTCTCGCCAATCAATAAACTCCGACTCCCCTTGATTCCCACATTTTTTATTTTTCGATGCGAAATCGACCATATCCCGTCCTTACTTTGATCGACATTTTCTATCAATTGGGCCTGTCCTAACCAATCCACGATCAATCCCGGACGATAATCCCATGCATTGCTGCTACTGAATTCACCACGATTGTTGCCCACAATTACTTTGTCGATTCCAATGTCGTTGTACAACCCATTCAGATTGACATCCTTCACGGCCCAATACAACGTATCGTTTTGAATAGATTTATTGATTTTCTCCCCTCCATACCAAACGGCTTTACGATGTTGCCTAAAACTGACATTGCAACCCAAATATTCTCTACGTCCGCAAACCAACGCAATGGCATCGTCATACATTTTTTGGACCGACCTCAATTCTCCCGGCATAAATTGATTAAATCCCACAGCCATACCATTCTGCGTTGTATCTAGCAAAATAAGGCTCTGACTAAAAACGCGGTCTCCGTCATTCAGCTTAGGCAATGTCAACTTCATGGGAAAATACCACTGCGCAGGTCCATCATCCGTTAAATCAAAATTGTGATTCAAATCAACCCATATTTTGGTTGCGCGATACCTCATATTCATTGGATTATCAACCAAAATCAATGTATGAGTTGGCAATAATCCAACGCCATGGTGGTGTGGCACAAAACCGTAAGCGTGTTTAAATCCGCGGGTTAAACTATCCTGGGGAATTATCACCTTCCAAGCAACCAGAGGCATCCCCGTATAATCTGCCGATAGGTCGATGGGTTGAATAATACTGTCGTTTGTGAGCGAAAATAAAGGCAAAACATCAATCAAATGATTGATTTCATTATCCGCCCCACGCTGACTCAACGCAGTTACAACCAATTTTGAATGCCCTATTCCTTTTGACTTGACACCTCCCCCACGCGATGAAGGCGAGGCCGGATTTACCGGGTTTTGATTTTCCGCAGATTGCGAAAATGCGTAGTTAATAGATAGCCCCAGGGCCAAAAAAATGACAATCAACGAATAAAACCGTTGCATGAGCCACTGCATTTACTTAGTCGTGAAACGCACAATAATGACAATCAACGCAATTAGAAACATCAAAATCGAAATTCGATTCATACCGTGCATCATACGCAAATTGAAAGTGCTTTTTACTTCCGTTTGTTTACGAAAGGTGAGGTAGGAAATCAATTTTTGAAAAATCATAGCTAACAAACTTAAGAAAAAAACCGTGTTATTCTTTCCCTGTTTCCGACTTTTCCTTCAACACACCAAACACATCGATAGGATCTTTCACCTTTTTGTCGGTGAGTGCCAAATCTAAGACTTGCAGCATATTATTGACATAATGAAACTCTAAACCTTGCAAATATTGAGCAGGGATATCGAGAACATCCTTCTTATTTTGCTCACACAGGATCACTTGCGTAATTCCAGCTCGTTTGGCCGCCAAGAGTTTCTCCTTAATTCCGCCCACTGGCAACACTTTGCCCCGCAAGGTAATTTCTCCCGTCATCGCCAACTTATTCTTCACCTTATTCTGTGTAAACAACGATGCGAGTGATGTCAAAATCGCTATACCCGCACTCGGTCCATCCTTAGGTATTGCACCGGCAGGAAAATGGACATGTATATCCCAGTAATCGAAGACTTTTGAATCAATTCCGAGGTATTCTGCATGGGCTTTAAGGTAACTTTTCGCAAGCATCACACTCTCTTTCATCACATCGCCAAGCTGACCGGTAATTTGTAGTAAGCCTTTTCCGCGTGAGAGTTTGCTTTCCACAAAAAGTACAGAACCACCCATCGGACTCCAAGCAAGACCCGAAACCACCCCTGCTGTATCGTTGTTTTCATACATTTCAGGTTCCAATTTCTCAGCACCCAAAATCTCTTCCACCTCAGATACGCCAATTTGCTTTTTGATCGGCTCCTCCATCGCAATGGATTTAGCCATAAAACGCGCCAACGCGGCAATTCTCTTATCCAACGAGCGAACACCACTTTCTCGGGTGTATTGTTCGATGATCAACTCCAAAGCCTTGTCGGTCACCTTAAATTGATTGGCCTTCAGCCCATGGGCTTTTCGCTGCTTAGAAACCAAATATTTCTTGGCAATTTCGATTTTCTCTTCGATGCTATACCCATGAATTTCAATGATTTCCATACGATCCAACAACGCAGGCTGAATGGTATCTAAATTATTGGCAGTGGCCACAAACAACACCTTACTTAAGTCGTAATCTAACTCCAAGTAATTGTCGTAAAAGGCAGAATTCTGCTCAGGATCCAACACCTCCAACATCGCACTGGATGGATCGCCTCTAAAATCTCGGCCCAATTTATCTATTTCGTCCAATACAAAAACGGGATTCGATGTTCCTGATTTTTTAAGATTTTGTAAAATCCTACCTGGCATCGCACCGATATAAGTTTTACGATGACCTCTGATTTCTGATTCATCGTGCAAACCACCCAAACTCATTCTCACATATTTGCGTCCCAAAGCACTTGCGATACTTTTACCCAAGCTGGTTTTACCCACACCCGGAGGTCCATATAAACAAATGATAGGAGATCTCATATCGCCTTTGAGTTTCAATACGGCCAAATACTCCAAAATACGCTTTTTTACTTTTTCCAATCCAAAGTGGTCGGCATCAAACACTTTTTGGGCATGGTGAATATCAAAATTATCGCTTGACTGCTCATCCCACGGCAAGTCCAACATCAGTTGCACATAATTAAGTCCAACCGAATAATCAGGAGAGGCCGGATTTACGCGCATCAAACGATCCAGTTCCTTATTGAAATGACCATGGATGTCTTTGTTCCATTTTTTCGTCATCCCTTTCTCACGCAAATTTTGTATTTCTTTATCTGGTGTATCACCCCCCAATTCTTCTTGAATCGCTCTGATTTGTTGATGCAAAAAATACTCTTTCTGCTGCTTGTCCATGTCTGTGCGGACACGACTCTGAATTTGATCCTTCAACTCCAACATCTGCAACTCTTGGGTGACGTGCGACAATACTTTCGTTGCGCGCAATGCGGGATCCAACATCTCCAATAAAGCCTGCTTTTCGGTTTGGGCGATGTTTAAATTACTAGAGACAAAATGTATCAGAAAGGTACGAGAATCAATATTACTGAGCGCAATAGAAGCTTCGCTGGGAATTTGTGGTGAAAGATGGATAATGCGATTCGATAGATCGCGGATAGAGTCAATCGTTGCTTTGTATTCTTTCGATTCTTTAATTGGCAAATCTGGCAGAGAACTCACTTTTGCCTTGAAATAGGGTTCACTTTGAACAAACTCATCGATTTTAATTCTCCGTTTTCCTTGCAAAATAACGGTAGAACTACCATCGGGCATGCGCATCATTCGAATGATCTGAGCCATCGTGCCTACTGTAAATAGGTCATCGATTTGAGGATCTTCAACATCTGAATTCTTTTGAGCCACAACGGCAATGATTTTACTCTTTTTATTGGCTTCGCGAATCAACTTGATGCTTTTATCACGCCCAACTGTTATGGGGAAAATCACCCCTGGGTAAAGTACAGTATTTCTCATCGTGAGCACCGGCAATTCGGCAGGTACCTCTAATTTGTTACTTTCCTCCTCCTCGTGCTTAGAAAATAGTGGCAAAAACTCTGGTGCGTCTTCAAATCCCTCTGAATCTTGATCACCGCTAAAAAAAGTCTCTTTGTTTTTGAACATTGCAACACCTTTAATCAATGCTTGTGCCAAATATCGGCATTGTCTGAAAATAAATCAAAAGAATAAAACCTATGACAATTTGTCGGGAATTGAAAATACATTAAAAACTGCTTGGAAAATTGCGATTTTTCTTGAAATTTGCGTAACAAACAAAAAAATATGAAAATCAAACATCTACTTTTAGCCCTTGCTCTGCCCGTTGTTGCCTTCTTTGGCTCATGCGGTGGCGATAGCAAAGATCCAAAACCTAGTATTTCTTTAACCGCAGGTGCAAAATATGTTAGCGGCGACATCTCTGTAATGAGCGATTCTTTGTTGTCTTTCAGCATAGCTGCAACTTCTGGTTCAGGCAACTTGTCTGGTATTAACGCCAATTATTCTGTTAATGGTGCAGCTGCCAAAACTTTCTTTGATTCTGCTGTAACAGGAAACGCTGTAAATTGTATCGTTAAAACTCGTTTGGCGGGTAGCGTAGACGATGTGGTTGTTTTCAACTTTACTGCAAAAGATGCCAACGGACAATCTACCACTACTAGCATCAAGATTACTGTAATTCCTCCAACAGTGCCACTTTTGGGTTTCCAATCACAGTTGGTGTACAACACAAATAACACAGGATTTGAAGTTGCTTACGACTTAAACAAAGGCGTTGGATTACTAAAGGGTGCTTCTGCTACCCTAAAAGATTTGATGGATATGAGTACCAGTGCGATGGCTCAATTCTCTAAAATCTGGGGCTCTGATAACAAAAGTAAATTTGTAAAAGTTTCTTCAAACGACTTTACCAATGCCTCTACTACAACCTATTTGTACAATCTTTGGAAAGCAAATAGTGCTACAGCAACTTCTCAAACTGCAGTATTGGCTCAGGGTGATGTATATTTGGTTAAGTCAGGTCAAGACATCCCTTTCACCCTTTACCTTGTTAAGGTTACTAAAATCCAAGATATAGCAACGATTGGTAACCACAACGACTACATTGAGTTCAGTTACAAGAAGATTGATGACTAATCAATAAATAAACATTTAACTTTTGCAAAAACCCCGCATTCGCGGGGTTTTTTGTTAATAATCGCAACAAAATTTTGTCGTATTTTGTAAATCGTGAAAAAGATAGCAGTTCTCACATCCGGCGGCGATGCCCCAGGCATGAATGCATGCATCCGCTCTGTCATTAGAGCCTGTGCCCACTATGATTTAGAAGTGTTTGGAATCCACAGAGGTTACCAAGGGTTGATTGAAAATGAAATCCACCCAATGACAACCAGCAGTGTGGCCAACATCATTCAAATGGGGGGCACGATTCTAAAAACAGCCAGAAGTATGGACTTTATGACACCCGAAGGGCGTAAAAAAGCGCATCAGAATCTCGTAAATCTGGGCATTGAAGGCATCGTTTGCATAGGTGGTAACGGAACTTATACCGGAGCCATGATTTTTGAAAAGGAATTTGGTATCCCTAGCATGGGTTGTCCCGGTACAATCGACAATGATCTTTGGGGAACAGATGCCACCATTGGTTACGATACTGCAATCAATACAGCCATGGAAGCTATCGACAAAATCAGAGACACCGCCGATGCACACAACAGAATCTTCTTTGTGGAAGTGATGGGTAGGCATTCAGGACATATCGCTCTCCTATCCGGTATTGCAGGTGGAGCAGAAGGTATATTCATCCCTGAACGCGGAAACGAATTTGACGATATCGCGCAGTTGTATGAATCCAAAGCCCGTAAAAAAGAATTTAGTATTTTCGTTGTTGCCGAAGGTGATGAGGAAGGCCGCGCCTACGAAATTTCAAAAAGATTCCAAGCCATTTACCCCGAAACTGATTGTAGAGTAACCGTTTTAGGACACGTGCAACGCGGTGGAAGGCCTACCGCAAACGACAGGATACTCGCTTCGCGTTTGGGAGCACATGCAGTAAAAGCACTGATCGATGGTCGCAAAAATGAAGCTGTGGGAGTTGTCAATAACGACATAAAATTCACTTCATTCCAAGAAGCCATCGAACATAAAAAGGACATTCAAGACAACTTGTGGGTCCTAAACACAATCATCACCCGATAATCACATCAACCCAATATCAATTATGATTACTCACCTGAATATCAAGAATTACGCGCTTATCAAAGACCTTGATATTGAATTCCAAAAAGGTTTTACGTCAATTACGGGTGAAACAGGTGCTGGAAAAAGTATTTTATTGGGTGCCATTGGATTAATCATGGGCGAACGCGGTGATAGTTCCGCAATTCTCGACCCGTCACAAAAATGTATTTTAGAGGCTTCTTTTGACCTCTCGAGGCTGAATTTAAACGCGGCATTCGAAGAAAAGGACATCGACTTCAACAATCATTGCACGATACGAAGAGAATGGAGCCCCAATGGAAAAACCCGTTCTTTTATCAACGAATCGCAAGTCACCGTTTCAGAATTGAAATGGCTTGGTCAACAATTGCTAGAAATACATTCTCAACATACTGGGCTGCTGGTTACCCAATCCAATGAACAGTTAAAACTGCTCGATGCGTTTTGTGATTGCACCGACTTGTTGGCCGACTATCAGCACACCTACTATGAGCATCAAAAAGTAGCCCTCGCCTTAAAAACAGCGTTAGAACAACTCTCGAAAATCACGCAGGACACCGAATACAATGGTTTTTTGCGAAAAGAACTAGAAGATTTCAACCCCAAAATAGGTGAAGAAATCGAGTTAGAAAGTGCTATTGCCTTGCTTAGTCAGGCCACGGATTTGGAAGAAATGTTTGGCAAAATCGACATGGCGATGGATGGTTCTGAAAATTCGATTGTCGACCAACTTAACGCAGTGAAGTCGGAAATGAAGGGATTCTCAAGCATAAACCCGCAATTGGGAGGCATTTATGAACGATTTATGTCGCTCGCGGTAGACGCAAAGGAACTCGCAAGGGACCTCAGAGGAATCGCCCAAGGTATCGAAAGCAACCCTGAAAAACTGCAAAATTCCAACGACCGATATTCTCAATTGCAATCGTTATTCCGCAAGCATAATGTCGATTCGTCCCAAGCCCTGAAAGAGAAATTAACATCATTACAAAGCGAGCAAGCAGGAGAAACCGTACTCCAAGAGAAAATCACCGAATTACAAGATAGCACACTCAGACTACAATCGGATAGACAAATAAAAGCCAATTCACTGTATAACAAGCGATTGAGTGGCATTGAAAGTTTGTGTTCGCAAGTAGTGCATCAATTGGTGCAATTAGAAATGCCATTTGCTCAGATGCAAATTCATATTTCCCAGACTGAATCGAGCTTTAATGAAACAGGAAATACGCAAATTTCGATGCTTTTCTGTGCCAACAAAGGTCAATCACCAATGCCCATCGAAAAGGTAGCCTCGGGGGGTGAAATTTCTCGACTCAATTTCTGCCTCAGAACGTTGATTGCCGACCTCAAGCAACTCCCTACCCTCATTTACGATGAAGCAGACACGGGCGTTAGCGGAGAGGTTGCCAACCGACTTGGTTATTTGATGCGCACTCAGGGGAAGAAACAACAAATCTTAGCCATCACACACCTACCTCAGGTCGCAGCGGCTGGAAATCAACAGTTATTTGTGTACAAGGACAACCAAGCGGCCATCAGTGAAACCAAAATCAGACCCCTAGATTCAGATGGCAGAATTTTGGCTTTGGCAGAAATGTTAAGTGGCAAGAACCCAAGCGAGGCGGCAAAATTGAATGCCCGTGATTTACTAAATATCTAAACCCAAGCCTTTTTCCTGCTCGGATTCATATTTCTCGTAATTCACATCCACATCGGTGGGTCCCAATTGAGCGGCTGTAGTTGCCAAAACATCGCATCGTTCATTTTCCTTGATACCTGCGTGACCCTTAACCCAATAAAACTTTGGCTTGTGTTGTTCGTATAACGGCAAAAACGCTTGCCATAAATCGACATTTTTGACCTTCTTCCAACCCTTTGCTTTCCATCCAAACAGCCATTTCTTTTCGATGGCATCGCAAACATATTTGCTATCGGTGTAGACTTGAATGGATAGTCCGGGCGACTTAATATGTTTTAGGGCCATGATCACGGCCAACAATTCCATGCGATTATTGGTGGTTCTGCGAAAACCGCCCGACAGTTCTTTTCGGTATTGGGCATGCATTAAAACTGCGCCATATCCACCGGGTCCGGGATTTCCCAAAGCCGCGCCATCTGTATAAATGATTATTGGCAACTCCACACAACAAAGTTAAGTCGGTCGCGTATTTTTGCACCATGGAGGCAGAAATTATTACCATCGGCGATGAACTATTAATCGGTCAGACTGTGGATACCAACAGCGCATATCTCGGTCAAAAACTGGGAAGCATTGGTATTTCAGTTTCCCGAAAAACTGCCATCAGCGACAATGAATCTGCCATTTTACAAGCCATTGAAGAATCACAATCTCGTTGTAACATTCTGATTATTACAGGTGGATTGGGCCCTACCAAAGACGATATCACCAAAAAAACACTTTGTAAATACTTCAATTGCGGCAATCGAAGAGACGATTCAGTGATCGAACATTTGGAGAAAATTTTTGCTCAACGCGGCCGACAACTTCTAGACACCAATTTGGTCCAAGCCGATTTACCCGAAGCCTGTGTAACCCTCCATAACGCAGTAGGAACTGCCCCAGGGATGTGGTTTCATCAAAACAATAAAATCCTTATCTCGTTGCCAGGGGTTCCGGTGGAAGTGTATCATTTGATCGAAGAGCGGGTGTTACCCAAATTGCGCGAAACGCTAGAATTGCCGATTGTAGAACATCGAACATTGGTGACATTGCAAAAAGCGGAAAGTCTGCTATCCAAAGACTTGGAAGAATTCGAAAAAGCCCTGCCAAAGTCGTTGAGCCTCGCCTACCTGCCCAACTTCAACATGGTTAAATTGCGACTTTCGCAAAAAGCCAATAGCACGGAGGAACTCATCATCGATGATTATTTCGAAAAACTAATAGCAACGATTCACGACGATGTCTTTTGTTTGGGCGATAAAGATCCAGCAACACATCTGTCGGAGTATTTGATTAGAAAAGGCATCAACTTCACCACAGCGGAAAGTTGCACCGGTGGTTTCATTGCCAACCGATTAATGCAAACACCAGGCATCTCATCTGTTTTCCCAGGCAGTATCGTCTGCTATTCTAACGATGTCAAAATTTCCGAACTGGGCGTCGACCAGGCCATTATCGAAGAATTTGGCGCCGTCAGCGAACCCTGTGCACTGGCCATGGCAAACGGCGTCCGTGCCAAATTCAATACACAACTAGCCATAGCAACAACAGGCATCGCCGGACCCGATGGTGGAAGTAAAGAAAAACCCGTTGGCCTAGTTTATATCGCAGTGAGCACAGAAACCCATTCCATTTGCAAGAAATTTAGGCTCTTTGGGAACCGCGAACAAATCATTCAAAGAAGCAGTAATGCTGCCATTTGGATGGTGAAACAGGTGTTAACAATTCCCTTATAAACATTAGCCCAAATCACTCGGTTTGGATGGCAGACTCGGGGAAATTTCAGTACCTTTGTGGAAGATTCATGACTGAAAAAATCCTCATTCTCGACTTTGGTTCTCAGTATACCCAATTGATTGCGCGCAGACTGCGTGAATTGTTCGTTTATTGCGAAATCCACCCTTACAATCATATCCCAGAATTGACGTCCGACATCAAAGGAATCATTCTTTCTGGAAGTCCATGTTCGGTAAATGAAACCGATGCACCCATGGTTGATTTGGAAACCTTAATGGCCCACGGACCCTTGCTAGGTGTTTGTTACGGTGCACAAATGTTGGCCAAAGAATTTGGTGGCGTGGTATCTCGCAGCGATCACCGGGAATACGGCAGAGCCATGATGCAAAGAAGCGGCAATGAAAATGCCCTACTTACAGGCTTAAGCAACGAATCCCAAGTTTGGATGAGTCATGGTGATACAATTACCGCGCTACCTAACAATGCAAGAGTAATCGCCACCACCGAATCAATTCCAGTGGCAGCATTCGAATTAGGCAGCGCCAATCCAGTTTTTGGTATTCAGTTCCACCCCGAAGTGTATCACAGCACAGAAGGATTGGCCCTATTAAAGAATTTCGCTTACTCAATTTGTGGTTGTGCCGGCGATTGGACTCCGGGTCATTTCATCGATGAAACCGTTGCTAATATTCAACAGACCGTTGGAACCGACCAGGTAATCCTTGGTTTATCGGGCGGTGTTGATAGCTCTGTCGCTGCGTTATTACTCCACAAAGCCATCGGAAAGCAGCTACATTGTATATTTATCGATAACGGCTTGTTGCGCAAAAACGAGTTCGCATTGGTTCAAGACGCATACAAGCAATTGGATTTAAACGTGATTGCCGTTGATTCATCACAGCAGTTTTACGATGCGTTGAAGGGTCTTACCGATCCTGAGGACAAGAGAAAAGCCATCGGACGTGTATTTGTAGAGGTTTTCCAAGAAGAGAGTCTCAAAATCAAAGATGCCAAATGGCTTGCGCAAGGAACCATTTATCCTGATGTCATTGAAAGTGTAAGTGTTAAAGGCCCAAGTGCAACCATCAAAAGTCATCACAACGTTGGTGGATTGCCCGAAAAAATGAGTTTGAAAATCATCGAGCCATTGCGCAGCCTTTTCAAAGACGAAGTACGCAGAGTGGGCGATACGATGGGTTTGCCGCATGAGATCTTGCACCGACATCCATTCCCTGGACCTGGATTAGGCATTCGTATTTTGGGTGATATTACTGAAGCTAAAGTGAAATTATTGCAAGAAGCGGATTGGGTTTACATGGAAAAATTGCGCGAATATGGTTGGTATGAAAAAATCTGGCAAGCCGGTGCAATTCTATTGCCAATTCAAAGCGTTGGTGTAATGGGTGATGAACGGACTTATGAGCAGGTTGTGGCCTTGAGGGCTGTAACAAGCACGGATGGCATGACCGCCGACTGGGTTCACATTCCCTACGATATCTTGGCCGATATTAGCAATAGCATCATCAATCGTGTGAGAGGCATCAACAGAGTGGTCTATGATATCAGTTCTAAACCGCCAGCAACCATTGAATGGGAATAATTGATTAACTTACACTAAAATCCATGCATCGCAGAATAGCAATTTTGACATCAATCAGCCAAACCAAGGTGAAAACTCTGTGTTTGTGTATCTGTTTGATGTTGGCTCATTCGCTGCTGCAATCCCAAGACTCCAGTAAAGGTCGGCCCATTGAAGGTGTAAATCCCGTTCAAACCCAAGGACCATTAAGAATTGGCATCGCACTACCCTTTCATGCCAGCGGTGTGAAACAAAATGCCCTGAGCGATGCGATGCTTGATTACTACTTGGGACTAAAACTCGCATTTCAAGAATTAGAGGCCGATGGATTCAAAGCCAATGTCAGTGTTTTTGATACAGAGCCTACCGATAGCATCCCGCTGAATCAGTTGGCGATTAAGTCGATTGCGGCGAATAAGAACTTCATCGACAATAACATCATCATTGGTCCGGTATACGAACAGAATTTCAAGGATTTAATTTCTTCTCCTGCCGGTAGCTGGGTCAATTCGGCGGGCAACAAACCAAATCTGGCCTCGGTATCGGCGAATAACACAGTAACAGAGATTGTCGCAAGTAGTCCTCAATTATGGATTTCACCGCTCACCTATATCAAACCGAAATCGCAAAAAGGGTTAACTACGGGGCCGTTTCCGAATATCAATTTTTTCATCAACGATACGCTGCGATATAAATCAGTGGCGAAAAATGTCGTTCGCATGTTCCCAAAGCATCGCATTTGTTTAATCATAGACGCTGGTAAATCGAGCAAGCCAAAGGCATTGATTTATAAGGCTTCAATGGCGAAATACACCACCAAATTGATTTCAATTCACACGATGAAAGACGGTGTATTAACGCCGGCTCTGCCAAAACGAGACAGCTTGTTATTGGTGGCCTGTACCGACGACGTCGCGGTGAGAACACCCCTAGAAAAACTCCTAGAAAAACGTCAGCAATGCTGGTTGATCGCAGATTTGAGTTGGTTTGAGGACAAGCGATATTACAGTGGATTGAACGATGAAATCTGTATTTATCCTACGGTGAACTTTACGGATTTTCATGACACGGCAACGTTACATTTCTCCAAAAAATTCTTTGCGACGTACGGTAGTGAGCCAAGTCGTTTCGCCTTCATTGGATACGACCAAGGTGCATATGTGGGTTTAAGTGCGATGGCTTTTGGTCCCAATTTCGTTTCTTCTTTGCCCGATGCTACTTTTGAAGGGTTGATCAATTCGATACACATTCGCGGTGGTGGATCAGCTCCCTACAACGACGGGATTCGATTTGTTGTGATATACGAAGACACCCCACACCTATTCAATCCATAATGCTCTACCGGCTTTTTGTTCGATTCAAAAAAACGGCTGGGGAATTACTTATACAAACGAAATGACGGCTATTTTCCCATATATTTTTTATCAAAATTGCGCCACTTTATTGTTTGAGTACGATGGCGGCACTCCATTTCATTTGTATTTGAAATCATGTTTTAAGGAGAATAAAAATTGGGGCAGCACGGATAGAAAGCGCTACAGGAGTGCCTGTTATTACTTCTGGCGAAACGCCTTCGGCGTTTCGCGCCAATCCCCGGAAATCATTCTACAATGGTTGCAAACCCATTTCACACCTGAAATGGAAAATCTGGAATCCAATTCCAACTATAATCCCTATCAGTCTTTAGAACCGCATTTAAGCCAAAACATCACCACAGACATTCTCACGCCTTGGTTTATCAAAGAACCACTTGTATGGCTATCGAATGGTAACATTACGCTCAAAGGGCTACAAGGGCAATTAATCAAAGCGGGAATCACCATCGAACAGACACATGGCAACGCCATCGCTGTATCAGGTCAAGTCAATCTGAATCCATGGGTAGATAACGGAAATGCCTACATTCAAGACATCTCTTCTCAAACCGCTATGGATTGGACAACCCAGCCCATGGCCGCATACTGTCACGCCAATAGCGATGTTTGGGACTGCTGCTCCGGTGCCGGAGGAAAATCCATTTCTCTACTAAAGCAATACCCAACCACCAAACTGACCTGCTCTGATGTGAGATCCAATATTCTAGAAAACCTCAAGCAGCGATTTCAATTACTTGGTCTCAAACAACCCAATGTATTCATCGCTCCATTAAACGGATACAACGACAACCTTAACAGCAAGGATTCAAATCAGACCTACAATTTAATCCTGGCCGACGTCCCTTGTTCAGGAAGTGGAACCTGGCGTAGAAATCCAGAAAATCTTCATTATTTCGACCCTCAAACTATAGAGCAATTTGCGGACAGACAGTTGAGCATCATACAAAACGTATTGCCTAGCCTTGCCGTTGGTGGGTATCTCGTATATCTAACCTGCTCAGTATTTGCGGCAGAAAACGAAAATATCGTCAAGCAAGTACTGCAATCAAACGACAATATACAACTAGTATCGGAAGAATTTTGCGGTGGAATAGACCTCCAGGGCGACTTTATATATCGCAGCGTATTACAGAAAGTGAATTAATAGGAATCGTAAGCCCATTTGAGGTAAATACTACCCCATGTAAAGCCACCACCAAAACTACTAAGGATTAGATTATCCCCTTTTTTCAATTGCTGTTCCCACTCCCATAAGCACAAAGGCAAGGTTCCTGAAGTGGTATTGCCATACTTCTGAATATTGATCATCACTTTGTTCTTATCCAAGCCCATGCGATCCGCTGTAGCATCAATGATCCTCAAATTAGCTTGGTGAGGGACCAACCAAGCGATATCATCCGCCGACAGGTTGTTTCTCTCCATGATTTCGTAACTCACGTCAGCCATACGAGTCACCGCAAACTTAAAAACTGTTTTGCCCTCTTGATAGGCATAATGCAAGCGTTGGTCGATGGTTTCATGACTTGGTGGCAACATTGAACCACCTGCTTTTTGAATTAAAAAATCACGTCCACTTCCATCCACACGCGTAATTGAATCTTGTATACCCATTCCATCAGTGGTAGGCTCTAACAAAACACAACCCGCTCCATCCCCAAACAAAACACAAGTATTACGATCGGTATAGTCTACGATCGTACTCATTTTATCAGCACCCACAACCAACACTTTTTTGTGAGATCCTGTTTCGATAAACTTTGAACCAGTCACTAGAGCGAACAAGAATCCGCTACAAGCCGCATTAACATCATATCCCCAAGCATTTACGGCTCCAATTTTATCTGCAATCACATTTGCTGTTGCTGGAAAGACATAATCACCTGTAACTGTGCCACAAATAATCAAATCGATTTCCGAAGGATCAATACCTTTTTTTGCCAACATGGGTAAAATCGCACCTACCGCCAAATCAGACGTCGCTTTCCCTGGTTCATCCAAAATATGACGTTCGGTGATACCGGTTCTTGAACGAATCCATTCATCGTTGGTATCAACCATTTTTTCTAAATCCGCGTTGGTAAGAATCTTTGGGGGGACATATCCACCCACCGCAGTGATGGCAGCTGTGATTTTCATAAATTAACCTGTTGTTTCTATTTGCGCCGCATTGAATCGGCTCATCGCCTTTTGAATTTTACTCGTCAATTGCGTTTCAATCGCATCCTGCGCCAACTCTATCATCTTAAAGAAAGTCTCAGATTTGGTAATGCCATGGCCAACAATAACTGGGGCATTGACACCTAAAACCAAACTTCCACCGTAGTGTTTGAAATTAAATTGATCCAAATAATCGTCTTGGACGCCACGTTTCACCAAACGATAATACATGCCCTCGCATACTTTGATGATCACATTGCCACTAAAGCCATCACAAACCACAACATCGGCAAGGTCACTAAAAATATCACGACCTTCAACGTTACCAACAAAATTAATTCCTTGGGTTTGAGCCAATAATTGATGCGTTGCTTTGGTTAAAAGGTTGCCCTTTTCACTTTCTTCTCCAATGTTCAAAAGACCCACTTTGGGTGAGTCAACTTTGTACAACATGGAATAAAGTAAATTACCTAGGAGTGCAAACTTTTCTAAATGTTCTGGTTTACAATCGGCATTCGCACCGACATCCAACAAAAGACCAGGGTTCATATTGACACGGGGAATAGCAGCGGTTAAGCAGGGCCTGTCGCATCCGTCTACCAATTTCAAATATTGGATAGAACCAACCAACATAGCGCCCGTGTTACCGGCACTAATAAATGCATCAATTTTACCTTGAGCTAAATGCAAGAAACCTTGCGCGATACTAGAATTGGGTTTTGAAACCAAGGCTTTAACCGGGTGATCTGCCATTTCAATGACATCCGGCGTATCAACAATAGTAAAAATTTGGGAATCGATACCTTCACTCTCACATACACGCAAAACTTCGTCG
>JBEGUW010000053.1:0-2900 GCA_041178665.1 Bacteroidota bacterium | reverse complement strand
ATATTACTATGATTCAAGATCTTCAATCCAAAAAAGAATTATCGATGCGAATCTATGCGATGCTGGCTTGCAGTGAAGAAAATCTGAGTTACGTATCTCGCAACGGAATGATATTCGACGATATGCTAACGGTTCGGTCAATGAAATTCTATTTAGATGGCGCGTTAGGATCTCGCGGAGCGTTATTGAAAGGCGATTACTGCGACCAACTAGGTCACAAGGGTCTTCAATTGATGACAATCCCCAAGTTTGAAATGTACCAAGTCTATTTACTCAACAAGGGCTTTCAAGTGTGCGTACATGCCATCGGGGACAGCGCAAATACTATCGCATTAAATACATTTAATAAGAATATCCCTGAAGGCTACGATGCTCGATGGAGAATTGAACATGCGCAAATTGTGAGTGGCAAGGATCAAAAGTTATTTTCCAAGCGCAGCATCATTCCAAGTGTTCAGCCAACCCATGCCACATCCGATGCAGCTTGGGCCGACAGTAGATTATGTAATACGATAAATAAAGGAGGCTACGCCTATCAAAACCTGCTACGTCAATCCAAAATCATCGCATTGGGAACAGATTTTCCCGTTGAAGGCATTTCGCCAATTCATACTTTCTATTCTGCTACGCAGCGAATGGATGCGGGAGGCAAATTGGAAAAACCGTTTATCGGAGAACAAGCATTATCGAGGAAACAAGCCCTTTGGGGAATGACATTGTGGGCCGCCTATGCCAATTTTGATGAAACCAGAACGGGCTCGCTCGAAACGGGGAAATTGGCTGATTTTGTTGTTTTAAATACCGACATCATGACAGCGGAGCCGAGTAAGATTTTAAAAACCAAAGTAAAGGCTACATATCTTGGTGGTGCGGCCGTTTATTCTCGTTAATTGGAAGCATATTTCCATTAACATGATATTCATCATTAATCATTTTCTGATAACACATTAACTTTGTATTCGATGAAATTCCCAATCTCATTTTTACTTATTGCGATGGCTCTCATTTCGGGGTGCGGCAACAAGGTAAAAACGATTACTCCCACAATCAAACCCATTACCGAATCGGTGTACGCTAGTGCTACGATTCAGGCAGCGGAGCAGTACACCCTCTACCCTGCCATCGCGGGAAAAATCCTTTCGTTTGATGTCAACGAAGGCGATTTGATTGAGGCTGGCGGCTTGATAGCGCATATGGAAAATACCGCGGCGACCAACTCCGCTAGCAATGCAGAATCGGCGGTAGTATTGTCAAAACAATCGGCCATTCAAGTTCAGGAATTGGAGGCGCAGCTAAAATCAGCCAAAGAGCAATCAAAATTGGACTCAGTCAACTTCCAACGACAGCAAAATTTATATTCAAAGGAAATTGGCAGTTTAAGTCAACTCGAATCACGTCGTTTGGCATCTATCGCAAGTAAGAACTCTGTCATCGCATTAAATGCCAAGCTGATACAGGTAAAAAACCAATTGCGTTTCAATCAGAACCAAGCGCAAGCCAATGCAAATGTGGCGACGAAGAATTTGGGGGATTATGCGGTGAAATCCGACATCGGCGGCGAGGTATTTCAGTTACTGGCGAAAAAAGGAGAATGGATTTCCCCTCAAAAACCATTGGCGATTATTGGAAATAGTAAAGATTATTTGGTGGTTATGGAAGTGGATGAAATGGATATCGTAAAGATCAAATTGGGTCAGACCGTTCTGATTTCGATGGATGCTTATGACCAATCATTTGAAGGACATGTATCGCGCATCACACCGATTATGAATCCCAAGACCCAATCGTTTGTGGTGGAAGCCGTCTTTAATACAAGGCCGGAAACTTTATACCCTGGACTGAGCGCGGAAGTAAACATCGTAATTGCGCAAAAACCCAAGGCCCTTTTAATTCCAATTGGCAGTCTTGAAAAAAACAATATCGTTAAAACTCCAGACGGCGAGGTTTCGGTAAAGACTGGCTTGAAAAATTTAGAATTCGTTGAAATTCTTGAAGGTTTGAATGAGAAATCACAAATTCTGATCCCCACCGGTAAATAATTCCCACATGAGCAACGGCGTATTGATTCAGATTGCCAAAACCCATTTGCTCACCCGCAAAAAGCAGAGTGCGATTGCCAGTTTGGGTGTCACCTTTGGCATCGGAACCTTTATCGTTCTCGTGAGCTTCATGACAGGTTTAAATGGCTTGCTCGATGGTCTGATTTTGAATCGCACTCCGCATGTCAGGATTTACAACGAGGTAAAACCGAGCCCGGTTCAGCCCATCGAAAAATCGAAAAAATACAAGGGCCATGTTAACATGATACACTCTATCAAACCGAAACAGGAATTGAGTAGTGTTAGAAACAGTTTGCCGATGATGGCGGTGTTAAAGAAAAATCCGCTTATCAAAGGGGTGACACCTCAAGTGAGTGCGAGGATATTCTACCAATCCGGCTCTGTTTTGTTAAATGGAAATGCAATCGGAATTGACGTATTGGAAGAGGATCGGTTATTTAACTTTAAGCAATACATCGTAGGTGCGATTCCTTCCGATTTGGCCAACAACGAAAATGGCATCGTATTGGGCATTGGGGTGGCCAAAAAACTGAGTTTAAACATCGGTGATCGGGTTCAAATGCTCAGTAGTACGGGTGCAACTTTTAGATTGAAAATTGTGGGGTTCTTCCAGAGCGGATTGGCTGATTTAGACAAAATGCAGAGTTACGTAAATGTAAAAATGGCGCAGCGCATTGCAGGTCAGGGCAATAATTTCATAACGGACATAAGCGTAAAACTGTACGACATTGAGAAAGCCAAATACATGTCGGACCAAATCGCCAACACCTACGGTGTTAACGCCATCGACATTAAAACAGCAAATGCGCAGTTTGAAACAGGCACAAGCATAAGAAATAT
>JBEGUW010000052.1:0-6586 GCA_041178665.1 Bacteroidota bacterium | reverse complement strand
TGTAATTGTGCGTGAGGTATAGGTGTTGGTGGTGTTGTTGGTAGTTATCGACCTCGTTTTTGTAGGTGTAATAATTGTATTTGTTGGGGTCGGCGTTGAACAAGTTGGCGCTATCGATGCTATTGCGGTAGGTTGCTCCCATGAAACCGCTATTTCGGAGGTAGTGATTTTGGAGTGCGGCGCGGTTGGTGGAATCCGCGTTTTCGCCCATGTTGTACTTTTCGATGGGCACGCCCCACCAGGATTGGTAGGTAGTTTCGCGGCCACCGAAGGCTAAGAATTTAATTTGGGTAGTGTTCGTATTGAATTTTTTGGGTTGTTTATCGTTCTCAGAAAGTTGCTCCGTGCTAGATTGGGTTGTAGGTCGGCGCTGTGGTTTTAGAGATTTCTTCTCATAAGCGATGGAAGTTTGGTAGCCGGCGAGGTTTGAGGTAGCGCGATCAACGAATCCATTTGACATGATTTCACTGAGTCGGGCGTTGATGTAAAGGGTTTCTTTTTTCGATAGTTTTATGGGTTTGAAGGATCCTTTTAGCGTTGTTTTGAGGGTTCCGTAACTGCCAAGACTTTGGTCGATCTGATAATAAGGCTCCTGACTATTTCCTTCAGTTCCGATGGCCAGCGTGGCGCCGAAGGCGCCCGCTCCATGGGTAGAAAGACCCGCCCCTTTGGTGAGCGAAAGGGTGTTGATGGATGAGCTTAGGTCGGGCATGTTGACCCAAAAAGTACCTTGACTTTCGGCATCGTTAATGGGCACTCCGTTGATGGTGACATTGGTTCGGGTGGCATCGGACCCGCGGACGCGAATGCCGGAATAGCCTATGCCGTTTCCCGCATCTGATGTGGTGATGACGTTTGTAAGGGATTGGGTTAGGAAGGGGATATCGCGACCCAAATTTTGTTGGTTGATGGGTTCCTTTTTTTGGATAATCATCACGCTGCTCATATTACTGCGCGGATTACCTAGGCTCACGGCATTTACCATGGCGGCTTCGATGGTTTCTACATCGATTGCAGTGTCGGCGAGGTTATTGACCGTTGCGGATTGGGTTGCAGCGGTATTGGAACTTTTTGGTGGGGTCTTGGATTTAATTGCGGGGCTATTGGAACTGGCTCCGCTCTTGGTTTGTTGTGCCGAAAGGATATTGATCGACAAACCCATTAGGGAGATAAGCGCACTGGAAATGAGGTGTTTTTTCATGGATGAAGTGTTTTTTCATCCGGAGCACAGCCAAAGTGGCGGTGACATTTCCTTGCGCAGGCATTATCCTGATCAAGTTGGCGGGTATGATCTCAGCGCTCTTTTGGAGGCACCCCGAATGATGTCGCAAAGATAGGGTTTGGTTTGTATTTTTGTTGGAAATGGAAAATTTGCATTGGGTTGGGCGCGTTGGTATTGCCAGTGGAGGGATAGAATCTTTTGGGTTAGAAGTTAAATTCAGGAACTGGAAGAGGACGTTTTTATGTTCGATTCTTCAATGCATTTTGATTTTTTCTCATTCGGCTTTGATATCAAAAGCTACGGCGACATCGATGTCGGCTCGCTCGCCGTATTTTGGCGAGGGAAAGCAGATTTTAGCAGGTCACAGTTATGCGAATGATGGTGAGTTTTTAATCAAACATATCGATATGCGGTTATCGGTCAATTTCGCCGATAAAACGATAGAGGGTTGGGTGGAATACGATTTGGTGCATGTGTATTTGCGGGACACGCGTCCTGCGGCCGCGCTTGCTGAATACCATATCAATCCCCTCACCGGAAACCATATTTTGTTGTTAGACCAACGTGATATTGACATTTTGGGTGTTTATCAAGGCGGTTCCCTGGAGAAAATCAGGGCTGCTTCCACGGTTAACGAAACAGGACAATTGAAGGGGTCAGCCAAACCGTTAATTTTCAGAATTGGCTCGGGTAATGCGGATACGTTGTTATACGGAAGACCCTTAGAAATTGAAATGCCGAGGTCGGTTTCCAAGATTTGGATACACTATCGGACCCGGCCTTCGGCCATGGCTCTTCAGTGGCTATCGCCCTCTCAAACCTATGATAAAACTCACCCATTTTTATTCAGTCAGAGTCAGGCTATCCTCGCTCGGACATGGATTCCGCTACAAGACAAACCCTGCGTGCGATTTACATATTCGGCTGAGGTGAGGGTGGTTTGCGCCGCCGCAGGCGGCGCAACAGTTGGCGCAAATGGCAATGGAACTGGCGGGGTAAACGGCATCGGGGTAGCTGATCTCCAAAACGCGAACATCAAACCCTCCGATTTTAATGTCGTGATGAGCGCCGTAAAACTCGGAAATCCCGAGGGCGACATCGAACCTATACCATCTAATGGACCGCGCTGCTGGCCCACTGGGAAACGCATCGCATCAACCAATAAAATCCATCGCTTTGAACAGAAAAAACCCATCCCTAGCTACCTCATGGCCATCGCCGTAGGCTCGTTTGGATACAAATCGCTCGGAAAAACCACCGGTGTCTACGCCGAACATAACCTCCTGGAAAAGGCGGCTTGGGAGTTTACCGACCTGCAAAAAATGGTGGATGCCGCCAGCGAAATGTTTGGTCCATACGCCTGGGGAAATTATAATGTCCTCGTACTTCCGCCTAGTTTTCCGTTTGGCGGTATGGAAAATCCCGTGGTGACCTTTGCTACCCCAACCATCATCGCCGGAGACCGAAGTTTGGTGAGTCTGCTCGCCCATGAACTGGCCCACAGCTGGAGCGGAAACCTTGTCACCAATCGCACCTGGGACGATTTTTGGCTCAATGAAGGTTTTACGGTTTACGTGGAATCGCGCATCATGGAGAAACTTTACGGTAAAGATTATGCCGATATGCTCCGTGTTTTGGGCAAAGGTGAACTGGATAAAACGCTGAGTTGGATGTTAAAAGAAAACCCCGATGATAGCCACCTCCGTCTTCATTTGGGCGATCGCGATCCCGATGAAGGCCTCACCGATATCGCCTATGAAAAGGGCCGTTTTTTCTTGATGATGTTTGAGCAATTGTATGGTCGGGAATCGTTCGACATCTTTTTAAACGGATATTTTAAAAAGCATGCTTTTGGCACCGTGACGACGGATAATTTTATTGTGGATATTAAGAAGTTCCATCAAGATTTCATAGATGAATATTTAGAAAATGCCAAGCCAATAAGAACCCTTTGGTGTGGAACAACTGGGGATTTGTCAGAATTTTGGAATTGGGAAAGTTTAGAAAATCGCATGATGGTATGGATTGATGGTCCTGATTTGCCGCCTATTGGTCGCGGCGGATTTCCCTACGTAGTGAGTTCAGAGTTAAAACAGGTTGAACAGCAGGTGTTGAACTATTTGGCTAGTGGCGAGCCCTTGCATCCCGGTTACTCTGTCCCTTGCAACGCTTCGGTGATTGATACCGCAGGTTTTACCACCCATCATTGGTTGCATTTGCTCAGAACTTTGCACACGAGGGGTGATGGGACGCCAAATCGATTGTCGACCAGAGAAATGGCCGAACTAGATAAACGTTTCGGATTTACCCGCACAGGAAATGCTGAAATTGCCTGTGATTGGTTCATTCTTTCCATTCATAGCGATTACCGTCCTGCTTATCAAGCCATGCACGATTTCTTGCTCAAAGTAGGGCGGCGCAAATTTCTACTACCGATTTATGAGGCGCTGTTGGCGCAATATGTGGTTAAAGACAATGTTTATGTGGAGGATTTTGCGAGAGGAAAGGAAATGGCGACAGAGATTTTCTTACAAGCGGAGCCCGGCTATCATTCGGTTGCGGCCAAAAGCATTAGAGAAATGTTAGGATTGCCATTAACAGGTGGATCAGGTAGATGAGTGATTTTACGGTCCCGCCAATGAAATCACTACCGCTCAATTTACATCCCGGTTTACAGGTGCTTCATTTGCCTGCTGGCGATGTTTGGATACAACGCGATGACTTGATTCACCCCATTGTTTCAGGCAATAAATGGCGGAAGTTGACAGGACATTTGGAACAGATGTCAAGCGAAGGAAAACGTATTCTGATAACATTTGGCGGAGCATACAGCAATCACTTGGTGGCTACCGCTGTAGCGGCTGAGTCGGCAGGTATTAGATGCATTGGCATTTTACGCGGCGAGGAGGAGATGCAAAATCATTATTTGGATATTGCCAAGGCTGCGGGGATGGAGTTGCACGGTGTTTCTAGGGCTTTGTATAGAGATAAATCGGCGGCGATGGACGATATCTTAATTAGGTTGGCATTAACGCCAGAGGATGTATTTGTGGTGGCTGAAGGGGGTAGTGGACCTTTGGGTTTGATAGGGTTCCATGATTTGATTAACGATTGGCAAAAATCAGGAAATCGGATCGAACATGTTTTTCATGCCAGTGCCACGGGAACCACGGCTGTGGGTTTGAGGAAAGCTTTGGATGATTCTACGATGAATGAAAATTCACTTAATGAGGTCGCGGTTCATTCAATTCTGGTCCTGAAAAATTTGACAGAACAAATGGAATTCGCCCAGCGACATAATGCTGAATTGTCTTTGGTAGAAGGCTACGAATTTGGGGGTTATGCCAAGTCGACCGCTGCGCTAAACGACTTTGTACAATCGGTGAGTATTCGCAACGGCATCGCTTTTGAATCCATTTATACGGGTAAGGCTTTGTTTGCGTTAAACGATTGGTTAATCGCTCAGAAAGAATCTGATGCTCTGGAATTGGATAAAGAATCGGGCGTGTTTCCTGTCGTTTTTTTACATACAGGCGGCACTTTGAATTACTCGGGCGTTACGTTGCCGGTAATCGAAAGTTGATACGTGCGTCCGTCGTTCAAATCAACGCGAATGAACTTTTTGAAATAGCCAAAGGCACCTTTCGTAGTAAATGCCGCGGTAACTTCACCAAATTCACCGGGAAGAATTTCACCCTTTGTAAATTCGGAAATCGTGCAACTACAACCGGGTTCAACCAGAATGATTTCTATGGGTTTAGGCCCTAGATTCTCGATTCTAAACTTTGTTCTAGCGGGTTCTGGCGCGTTGACATAACCAAAATCATGGTTGGTCTTAATCCACTGAACTGTGGAAAGCGGGCCTTCGCTGTTGTTCAATCGAATATGAACGGGTTTGTAAATGACGGGTTTTGTGCCGGGCTTCACGATGGGACGAACCACTTTGATATTGCCTTGAATTATTAGCTCAACAACTTTATCGTCGGGTGTTTCCAAATAGGCCTTTTTGGTAAATGTACCCGGGGGGATGTTGTTGGTGTTTAGTACTACTACGATAGAATCGATGGTGTTTCGGGGCACCAATTTTGGGAAGACGGCTTCCACGCAATGGCAATCGGTTTGAACTTGGGCAATATAAAAATCGTCGAGGGAATTGTTGCGAACCAAATACACCACTTCAACCATGTCGCCTAGATTGGCGTTGACCTCAACCACGGTTTTACCCAGTACTTCAACGGGCTTGTAATTCTTTTCTTGACCTAGTAATGTGCTACTCGAGAACACGAATGCGAGCAGAAAATTCACCAATAAAAAGCGTTTGAAGGGTTGTTTGGTTTTCATGACTTCAAGAATTGTAGTTGGATATTGGGGTGCTTGGTTTCCTAAAGTGAGTGAGAGCTGTACTTTCTGAAAAAAAAGACTGGCCGAAGCCAGTCTTAAAGATTATCTAATAATAATTGGAGAGCGTGGCTTTTCGGGTTCTTTCACAACATTACCCGAGATGGTAAGTGTTAGATCGCCGCCATTGCTTTTCACAAAGATGCTTTTAGTAAAGGTTCCGGGACGACCTTGGCTGTTGTATTCAGCGGTAATGATTGCTGATTTACCAGGTTCAAGGGCTTCGCGTGGCCATTTGGGTGTTGTGCAACCGCAGCTGGCAGAGACATTCGATAATATCAAAGGTTCTGTCCCAGTATTTACGAATTTAAAATCGTAGCGTGCAATCTGTCCTTCGATGATGTTTCCAAAGCTATGCGATGTAGTTTCAAATTTGATACTAGCGTTGCTGCTTTTAACTTTTACATCGTTAGGACTAGTGATTACTTGAGCATTTGCGCTGCCGATGAGCAGTGTGCAAAGACCCAATATCCAACCCAATGACAATCTCATTATTTCAATTCGTTACTTTTTCCAGCAGGAGCAGTATCTGTATTTACAGTACCACTGATGATCAAATCGGTAGTAGTTCCGTTATCGAACGTTACTTTTACTGATTTTTGGAAGAAACCTGGGCGACCGTCTGTACCGTAGCTCGCAGTTACCTCACCTGTTTTACCGGGCATGATAGGAGTTTTGGTGTAATCAGAAGCAGTACAACCGCAAGAAGGGTTTGCTGAAGTAATTACCAAAGGGGCTTTGGTAGTGTTAGTGAACTTGAAAGTAACATCAGCTTTTGGACCCATTTTAATAGTTCCGAAGTCGTGTGATTTCTTTTCCCATTTGATACCACCATCTTCAGTTTGTGCAAAGCTGGTAGTCACGAAAGCCAAAACGGCGGCCAAAAGAGTAAGTGTTTTTTTCATGATTGTTTATTTTTTGTTTACAAAGCAATGTCCGTGCCAAAAATCATCAAAGTTTACGTTT
>JBEGUW010000051.1:0-10229 GCA_041178665.1 Bacteroidota bacterium | reverse complement strand
CTTTGGGAACGATATTGACAAAGGTGGTCATGGGCATATTTCCAACGGCTGGAAAATTACCTGCTTGGTAAGTCAAAGAAAAGATGCCATTACTAGGATTGATGGGGTGATTTCGCACTTGGGCAGGCAAGGTGTCGGGAGCCAGAGCAGCAAAGTATTGCAGCACTTTATCTAGGTCTTCGTGCGAAATTGTGGGCTCCGAGGGGTAGGTACCTGGTTCTACATTTGGATCTGATTTTTCATTAAAATAGGTCTCTCCGTTGTGTTCAAAGATGCCCATTTTGGCAGCCATCACGGGAATGACGTTGGCCCAAGTGGATTTGTCTAGGTATTCTGCGGGAATGAATTTATGACATGAACCACATACAGCTTTCACCGTGGCTTCATTTTGTTTGGCTGCAGCAATTTCGGCCGAGGAGGTTTCGCTATTGGATTCAGATTCCTTTCCCCCACAGGCTGTGAGTGAAACAAAAATTACGAGTAAGGTCAGTTTAAAAAATAATTTCATCCAATTGATAGTCTAATGTCTCAAAGGTAATTTGTTCTTTTTGGTTTTGTTCCTCATGATTCGCGATTAATTTTTACTTATTGTAATTTTTACAATTAACATACTTACCTTCGTTTTGATGGCTTAGCCATTGAACAGATGAAAATACTAAAACCACTCATTGTTTCTGCCTTCACGATTGCAGCAGTTACTGGCTTATCAGCGCAAAAATCTCCCATTGATTTTGAAACCTCAGGCAATGGAAAGACTTTCACATGGACCACTTTCGAAAACGGCGACAACCCTGCTGTTGAAATTGTAGCGAATCCGAGTTCGTCGGGACTCAACGTATCGGCAACGGTGGCAAAGTTCACCGCCATGAAAGCAGGTCAGCCGTGGGCAGGTTTTGAGAGCAAGCACGGCTCTGATATCGGCACATTTACTTTGAGTGCCAGCAATTGTATAGTAAAAATGCTTGTTTGGAAATCGGTGAAGAGCGACGTTGGGATCAAGTTTGCATCGGCTTCAGGCGCATCAACCGGAGAACTTAAAGTGGCTAATACTACAACAGGCGCATGGGAAGAGTTGGTTTTTGATTTCAGCAAACGCATCGGCGAGTCAAATGATCAGATAATTATATTCCCAGATTTTGCAGTTACACCGGCTAGGGGTTCAGACAATATTTGTTACGTAGATAATATCCGTTTTGACGGTTCAGGGCCTGCATTGGATGTGCCATTGATTGCTGCACCAACGCCAACGGCTGCCGCGGCAAATGTGATTTCAATGTTTAGTAAACCCTATACCGACGTGGCTGTAAATACATGGCGCACAGATTGGTCGGTGGGTGTTTTATCAGATATTACCATTGCAGGTGATGCAACCAAGAAATATGCAGGTTTAGACTTTGTAGGCATTGAAGCTAAGGGTGCAAACGCCATCGATGCCAGCGGAGTGTCGTTTTTTCACGTCGATGCGTGGACTCCAAACATGACGCAGTTCAAAATCAAGTGGGTGGATTTTGGGGCCGATAATAATTTTGGCGGTGGTGATGATACGGAGCATGAAATGACGTATGCCAACCCTACTCAGAAAGCATGGAATACATACAAGATTCCTATGTCGGATTTTACCGGTTTAAAAAGTGTAACTCACCTTTCACAATTGATATTTGGTGGAACGCCAACGGGTTCTGGCGTGCTTTATATCGACAATGTGTATTTCAGTAAAACGGCTACGTCGGTTTCTCAAGCGAATGCGAAGCCAGTTGTGACATTATATCCAAATCCTTCAAACAAGACGGTTACATTGAATTGTGAAACTATGATGGATGAGATTGCGATTTTTTCCACTTCAGGAACGTTGGTAAAGACAATCAATAATGTGAAACCAAATTCACCAATTGATATTTCTGGTTTAGCTGCTGGAGTTTATCATATCTCAATCAAAACTATCGCTGCAGTGAGTGGCGTTCAGTTGGTTGTACAGTAACTGACTTTTCGTGACAAAGGCAAGTGAACATTGAAGTCTGGGATACAAATTCATTTTGTTTTCTGAAAGTAAATCAACTTCGATGTAACTTGCCGTCATGAATTCAGAGATGATTTTTTACGCGGGATTGGGTGTGATGAGTTTAACTACGTTGTTGGTTAGAACAGTGAAAGAGAGAGGAATGAAGTCCTTAAGTCACGAGCAATTGGGTTTTGTGATGGAATCATTTTCAAAGATGCGTATCGTAGGGATGTATATTTTGTTTTGCATCGTTGGAGTCTATTTGGTTTTGGGTTACACGAAATGGTTGGATTATCTGACAGAATTGGGATACAATCCAATGGTGGGATATTTTATATTGTTGATGATGTACATCATTACGAGTCAGGGTTTGAGTATTGCCAAATTGCGGAAAATGGACCTTCCTTCCGAGTATTTGCGCTCGGTATACATTGGCGCAGGACTTCAGCTATTGGGTCTCAGTGCATTGCTTATTGGCATGATGAATTACATGGGGCGATAGCTCCACAATTGCAGTTTGGCTTGCGATGTTATGAAAATGGATTCTATGAATTTAATATGACAAAAGAAGTAGATTTAGCACAATACCAATACCTGCAGAAATACCATAAGACCTCCAAATTTTTTTCTTTTTGATTTTATGGGCTTGTTCCGTGTAAGCCTGATTGTATACAGCGTTTTTCATTAATTCTGATTCTTTGTAATTTAAATTATCATCTGAAGGCTCTACACTTGCACAAATTACTGCTGGAATTACACCAAGCAATGGACTTGCTAGTATCGCAGTAGCAGCCACCCATCCGGCACCTGATTTATCACCACGGTAATATGAATTTGCATCCTCTTTGCCCCTGTCTGCAAGATCGCCAATGGGTGTAGTTGATGAAGTTGGGTTGCTTGTAGGCGTTACGCTTTGTATTTCAGTGAAGATATCTTTGGTACCATTTTCATATCGAATCATTAATAATTCTGTTTTTGACATCGTAAAAATGGGACCGGTCTGGTTATCAAATTTTTTATATTTAATCTCAGTATTTGTGACTTCAAGTACTTTCGCCTGGATGTCTTCTCCAGATTTTTTTGTGATAATGTCTTGTGAAAAACAGAAATTAGATGCAAGAATTGTTGCGGTTAGGGTTAAGATGAGTTTTTTCATTTGAATTTATTTAGTCTATTGATAGGATTATTTTTTCAATAATATAAAATTGTAAACCAAAATAGGTTAATAATTTACGGAAAATCGCAATTAAATAAATTAACATTACGGAAAATCGCAAAAATTAATGGTATTTGATTTCAATCGTAATTCGACAAAAAGTGGTTGAAACTTTAAATAAACCGGTAATTAACGCAGCAGGGTTACGTTGCCGTTGAAATAATACTGCTTCTCGTCTATACCTTTTGCTATAATTAAATAGGCATAAACGCCTTGTGGAGATTGCTTACCCATGTAATTTCCATCCCATTTGGGTGCACACCCTTGTTCGCTGAATAACATCTCACCCCAAATGTTAAAAATTTTCAAAGAATAACTAGCGATAAAAATACCTTCAGGTTGAAAAGTTTCGTTTAAGCGATTGCTATTGGGCGTGAATGCATTGGGGACAAAAACTTTAGTAACTGTTGATGGCTGAGAAACATTACTGGCCGATAAATGCATCCAAATACTATCCGAAGGTATCAATCTATTGCGGTTCGCTGTAACTCGATATTCTAAGGTGGGAATACAGTTTAGACTCCTCAATGCATCTGTATATATCGTGTCGTTTTCTGATAAAGTTGCGATTACTTTGAAGCCATCGCCCAAGTTTCTTTCCACTAGATATTCCCTCACTCCATCTTGCCATTTCTGGTATTTATTCCATTGTAAGACCGGATTATATTCGTTATTTAAAGAAGTTATCAAAACAATCGTTTGTGCAATTGCCGTCCATTCTGAACTATCTCCACACGCATCGATGCCTAGTACTTTGTAGCGATAACTCCAACGATCAACATCTACTTGTTCATGTTGCAAAACCAATGAATCTGTTGAAGACGGTAAATTCCAAATTGAAGCTGTGGAAGGATTTCCCTGAGGCGTAATCAATTGCTCGCCCTTGACAACATAGTTAACCAAAGGAGACCTGTTTTTGGTTGGTTTTTCCCAATCGATGCGCACATAATCATCATTCATTACGGTTGCTCGACGGAGGTTTGGCGGATTGACAGTATTAATATAAATCGGCTTTACATGACAGGTATCACTAAAGCTGAATTCTCGGAAACCATTGAGCTCATGTGCTTTGATTTGATAAACATGTGTTTCATAACACGTAATATTGGTGTCGATAAATGTAAGAATTGAACCAATTGTCCTACCTATTGAATCCCAAGTGGATGCATTTTTTTGTCGATAAATGGTATAAGAATCAACCGGCCAACCAACGTAAGCAGACCAACGTAACTCCGAGGCATTGACCAATGGCTTACCTTTCAATTCGATGGTACAGTGGGATTTTAAGTCCACTATCGCCTGGGTAAACCCGCATAGATTCTCCATCGAAATTTTGTAACAATCGCTGCGCACTAAACTTTGAGCATCCATTACCAAACCTATCGTATCCTTGAGCGATGATTTATCCATCAGCCATTGATACCCGGCACCCCGATCAACCCAAACCCTGTAACGATTAAAATCAAAACTAGTGTGTTGTCCCCATACCAATTCATGGCTTTTATCGCCGGTAACACTAACCCTTCTCCACGATGGGGCGGGAGGTGTAACCGTATCACCAACTAGAACTTTAATGGGAAGGTTCAAAGAATCTTGACAGCCCAGCACATTCGTAATTTTGAATTGTAAATAATAAATGCGGGATGTAGCGGGTACAAATTGAAAATTTAATGCATTGGTTTGGTATGAATTATTCAAATACCATCCTTGCTTTACTAATGCGGTGTCTGAAATAAAGTTGGCCTCTCCTTTCCACCGACTACCTAGACAAACTATAGAATCGTAGGGTTGAACGTTGATCGCCGAACCAAAAAGTCTAAGATTTTGTGTCAAACTATCTACACATCCTTGCTTGCTTTGAGCCCAAACTTTGACAAGGGCATTTTTATTAACAAATTTCACTTTCACCGACATTCCGGCGTGTCGTTTTCCTTCAATTAACCAGGTTACGTTGTCTATTGTGGGGGAATTCAGCATTGGAATTGCAGATAGAACGACTGAATCATTTAAGCACAAACCGACTTGTTGGATTTGTATTTTAGGCAATCCAAACACTTCTATCGTATCGGGCGATTGAATGGCTTTCGTACAACCAAAAGAGTCCTTTAAAATTAGGGACGGAATGTATTTTCCGGGAAATTTGTAAGTATAGCTTGTTACGTTGCCCGTTTGAACTACACCGTCTCCCATGTCCCATTCTTTCTTCATTATTGCGCCTGTGGTACTGTGTTTGAAATTTACCGTGAGAGGCATACAATCAGATTTGGGAGAAAAAGTAAACTGTCCGTCAGGTCCGGGAACTAAAATAAGGTCCAGGAATTTTCGTGTTTCGGTGCAACCCAATGAATCTTTTATGGTTAGAGTGATTGAGTACTTTCCGGGTTTTAAGTATTGGTGTTGAGGGTTTTTTAACACGCTAGAGGTCCCGTCGCCAAAATCCCAATTCCAACTCGTGATTTTTACATTAAACGAACTGCTAGAGTCTCTAAACTGAACTAACAAGGGCGCGCATTTGCTGCCAATAACAGTATATGCTACCCGTAGTTTCAATCTACGACCTGGAAAATACACTTCGCGCGTTTCTTCGGAAATACAACCCGAAGTATCCCTCATCGTAACTTTAATTTTATAGATCCCGGAATCTTTGTATCCATGTCGTACAAAGGGAGTAGAATATTGTTTACCATCCCCCATATCCCAATTTAAGTTCACCGGTGTTTTATTCACCTGAACGGCAAATCCTTGGAATAAACTCATTCCGCAACTGTGTTCCCACAACTGTCTGAGGGTAAATATGGGTCCGGCAATTGAAATTGGTAATCTTGCGGTTGGATAGCAAGATTGTTTGGTTGCTTTGGATTTCAACACAGCCCATATTGTATCAGCGTTGGCATTTTTAACGATGTATTTTGTTAAGGCTGATGTGATAGGAATCGTATCCCCAGTACTCAAAACCCAAACATGTTTTTTCGTGGTTGAGTAGGATGAATCATAAAGTTCCAACGAAATAGGTAAACAACCCGGAGAGCGCTTCAAAGAGCCGCGTAAATCCGTTTCACCAACCTCATATTTTAGGACCTGTAATCCATTACAAAATTTCCCAAACGGGGAGCGGTACTCGATAAAATATACTCCTGCGGTATCGAAAGGAATTTCAACAGTGGTTCGATTTTTAGCAAATATTTTACCATTGACCAGCCATTCGTAGTCCTTTGGACCGTTTACAACACGGAGTCGCACATACCCTGGTTCGCAGAGATTTGACCCCAATTCTTGAATACTTGGCGATGCATAGGAATCGGGTTTGTATAAGAATTGAGAAGTATCATAACATCCCGTTGAATCGTCCCATATTCTCAGTCTAATGTAATGGGGGTCTGTGGCCGATAATGAAACGGTGTCGGTAGTATACTTTTTCTTATCGATTATCCATTCAAATCGTGTGAATGCACTCGATTGATTAAATAAATACAAGGCATTGGAATCGCACATGTCAATGAAATACCCAATTTTTGCAAAGGCGGCTTTTATCCGTATGGAGTCGCGCTGACTAATCATGGACTCACAGCCGTGATGGTAGGCGTAAAGAGATGGATTCACCCAGCCAGTATCCCTATCGTACTGATGCCAAATATTGGTTTTCGCATATGGCTTGTTGGCAATCATCCAAGGGGGTGTGAAAGGGGCCCTCTGAATACCGTCGGTTTCATCGAAATTCCAAATAAAACTATCAATGACAAACCCGGGATGTTGTGTAGCATTGATAAATAGGATACTATCCGTGTTGTTGCAAAAATCGCCAACGGGAAGGGTGTAAAACGCGGGTTTGACCTTCATTCCGACATGAATCTGAAACAATCGAGTATAGCAGCAATTGTTGTTGGTGCAAGCCGTTATTTTTGCATTAAAAACACCGGTATCTGGAAACGTTTTTTCTGCTTCTAACCCATTTCTAATATCACCGTCGTGAAATTCCCACAGTATTGTTTTTATGTTTCTGTTTGATTTAATATTGGCTACAAGCTCTGCTTTTAAGGGCGCACATCCCCATTTAACCCCTTCAACTTTTAAGGAAACCATTACCGGCTCTAAATATCGAAATTCAATTGTGTCGATGCAGCCTTCTTTATTTTCTACCACGGCAGAAATCAAATATTTTCCATAATTACTACCATCAATTCGGATGGGATTACTACTCCCCAAAATGCGGTTTTTGTCGTTATCGAGAGACACTCGCCACGTAATGTTTTTGTATCCAAAAGAATCGAGATACGTGGCATATACTGTGAAAGGCACTTTACACGGCGAGGTATCACTCAGTTGAATATTGCCCTTGGGCGATGGATTAACAATGATGTATTTATTCTTTGTAATGGAAGCTGAACAATTTCGATAGGTAGACTGAATCGTTAGGGTGACGGAATACTTGCCCGGTTTGCTATAAAATTTGGTTGGATGAGATCGCGTGGAGGTTGTGCCATCACCGAAATCCCATGATGAGATAACTCCAGTTTGCGGTGCACTCTTGTTAGTGAAATTCACGGTACCGGAACCGCAGAATATTTGTTTGTCCGATGTAAAATCCGCTTTGAATGGCTCTAGGATAACGGCTGCAATTCTAATTACCGAATCCATACAACCGTTGGTATCCCTAACAACCAATTTTACATCGTATTTTCCTAAATTACTGTATTGATGGACGATGCTTCCTCCGGCTGTTAATTTTTTTTGATTTCCATCTCCGAATGACCATTTTCCCGAAAGACTCTTCCCTTTGCTAATGTCGGTAAAGGTCACGGAAGAAGGCGCTCTACAATCAATGGGGAAATCGGTAACGAAATCGGCTGTTGGCTTTGGATTTACCAAAATGTACGCCGGTTTGTTGACTTTCGAAATGCAACCATTAGCATCTTGTACAGCGTACGAAATGGGAAAGGTGCCGGCACTTTTAAATACATGGGTAGGTTTGGAGGATGCAGTAATTACCGTTCCATCGTTCATGTCCCAAGTATACTTGGTGATGGTAGTATCGCCTTTGGTAGATTGGTCGGAGAAACTAACAGACTCGCCCTGACAGATCGTTCTAGGGCTGCCTGAGAAATCGGCAACAGGAGATTTAAAAGCCACAATAAATTGTGTTTTGGTTGCGCTAAATTTATTTCCGGCAGCGTCTGTTACCGTTAATTTAACCGTGTATTTGCCTGGCAAAGTATAACTCGCCGATGGATTTTTCAGGTTACTTAAATTCCCGTTGCCAAAATCCCAAGACCAGGCTACAATGCTGCCACTTGATAAATCGGAAAATTGTACTGTTAACGGTGCGCAACCCTTTCGATTCGATGCACTAAAATCTGATTGAGCATTGAGCCTATTGATATTCGCGGTGATAGCGAATAAGGTCAATATGAAGCTCAAGACTCTAATCATTTTTAATTTATTACGAGCGATAGACAGATTTTCTATAGCCGAGGTTGTACGAATGTAATAAATTATTGGCTAACAATGTTATAGGTAGTCCGAAAAACCGAACTATCTAATCCCTCCCCAAAAATCACAACATTTATTTTCTCAACAACTTAACTATGGGGACAAAATGATTGTTGGAATCTGGACTTTTCTCGATGATTTCACCAGTTCTAAAATTCAAACATTGTACATTTCCATTGGGGTTTATAGTGCTACTCCAAACAATCAAAGAGTTTCTCATTAAATCGTAACGCAACTTTGTATCGCTATCCGATATTTTCTTAAGTTCAATGATATCGGGTATTGTGGCAGATTTGAAATCTAAATGAGTAGCCATTAGGGTACTTAATTCACTATATTTCATTGGCCCGTTTATCCCAGTATTTATTTGTCTTAAAATTGAATTGTGCGAGTAAATAAACATGCCACCTTCTTCCTGGTAATAGAGAAACTCAATTGCGTAATTTGGAACCACCACGTTTGATGACGTTGGTATTGTGTCAGCAATAGGGGGCATTGTAATTGGACGGCTGAAATCTACGCCATATGACTCCCATTTAATTACTGTGTCATTGACAAACCAGAATTTCACAAATGTTTCAACCGTTGTGCTATTGGTTTTTTGAAAAGTATTTTGGCTTTGTCGTGTAACCAATTCCCTGTCTACAGTTCGAAAATAGGGATTCATAGGGTTTTGAGATATTCTACCTGTTCCATAGGAATGACCAATACTAGTAGATGCGGTCACCTCTGATAATTTGAAGTACCAATTTTCGATATTCTCAAAAGTTTCTTTACTTGTTGGTGTTCCAAACTTTATAAAAACCGATTTCTTCGTTGGATAATCTTGTGTCATAACATCGGCATGTGATTGCATTGGGACATTCGGTGGCTGCGGGACAACACAAGAGAACAATCCTATCAAAAGACAAGCGGTAAAAAGTATTTTTTGCATTAATTCAAATTTAATATTTTCTATTTCTTTTTTAGCATACCAAACCCCCATAATAAACTGAAATGTTTTAAGATTGTGTATGCCAAAAAAACCCATTGATTATCAATGGGTTAGGTTTCTAAAAAGTGGAATTGGGGGGAATCGAACGAAACCCCTAATCGATTGTATATCAATAGATTTGTTTACAGAACTTTGTTAAGTCCACCGAATAGCTCACTAATGTTGAGAACGTGATATCCAAAGCAGCCTCTTGAAATACGCTGTTTGTTAATTCAAAGATATACGAATCTTATTGATTCTTGGTAATCAGATTTCCTCCCCAAATTTTTACCCCCACAACATCATGTTTACAGGAGAAAGGGGGTACCTATTTTACCATCCCCCCACCTATAAATCTAATTAGGTCTTCCCCCGTAGCTGTGATAATCTTTGAAGTTAACGTGGTCTACAACTACATCGATGATTAATTCTCTTCTCCGTTCTGCTAACATTTAAAATTATGAAAATCACACAAGCACAACGAAAGAGAGCCAAAATCAAACTGGCCATTCAAGGTTGCAGTGGCAGTGGGAAGACATTCTCATCACTACTAC
>JBEGUW010000050.1:0-5601 GCA_041178665.1 Bacteroidota bacterium | reverse complement strand
CGATTCAATACCCTACCCGCTCTGCCTCTGGCAAAAACCACTGTTGGGTCAGCTTGAAGCAGCATGTCAATTTTCAAACGATTCTTATAAGTAGATGCAATTTTCCCATACTCAGGAACGTGATTGCTTTCTTTTGTTACGATAGAAGCCAATTTCACAACCTCAACGGGTGTCAAGCCCAGTTTACTCGCCGCAAGCATCCGCTCTTTTGTCCAAAAGTCATGTGCCTCTTTCACCAATCGATCCAACACTTGAATGGGTGTTGCCGTCCTTTTAAACATGTATGAATTGGGAATCGCGATGGCTTGCCAATTGTATGAATCCAAACCCTTCTTCTTGAGCCATGTTTGTTCATTCCAGCGCTTTTGATTGGTGGGATCCATGAGTTCTTCACCCAAGTCTATTGGGGACCAATCAAACTGTTTAGACAATTGTTTTTGAAATTGATTGTAATCCCAATGGCTTAGAATTGTCACCATTTTCTGCTCGCGCTGATATCGAACAAGGAGTTTTATCAAACTCCAAAAGCTTGTTTTGGGACGAATAACCAAAGTTGAGGTACCGGCAGCACCCAATTTCAAACCCCGCCAACTTGCAATTTTGGCTAAAGATAAAGGAGTCGACAACCCAGTTTTATCCTTCACCATCGCATCGAAATCGGAAAGCGAAATAGGTGTTTCATAAGTCAGCGCAACATTCTTGTTGTTGGTGGAATACCAATTCGGAAGCAACCACAATTTCAAACCCACCGCAAGTGCACCAATAGCCAACATAGCCCAGATCCATTTCTTTCCCATACTTATACAAAATTGCATTTTTTTCGTTGTAATACACACTTTTATCGCAGTAAATCCTCGCGTTCCGTCGGAAAATCAATTAGGTTTGTAATGTGAAAATATTGTTGATCGGCTATGGAAAAATGGGTCAAATCATTGAAAGATTGGCCATTGAACGCGGACATGAAATCGTAGGGAAGTACGATACTCAAAATCCCTATTCCACTGATACGCATGTAAAAGCTGATGTAGCGATCGAATTCAGCTCCCCCGAACTAGCTGTAGATCATATCAATAGCTGCTTTTTGAATCAAATCCCAGTAGTTGTTGGAACCACAGGTTGGTATAAAGAAATGGATCAAATAAAACAAAATTGCGCTCAGTTCAACGGCTCTTTGTTTACGGCAACCAATTTCAGCTTAGGCGTAAATCTTTTTTTTGAAATGAGTAAACAGCTCACCAAAATCATGAATGGACACAATTACGATTGTAATATCCGTGAGATACATCATACAGAAAAGAAAGATGCCCCGAGCGGAACAGCAATTACGCTGGCCGAAAACGTAATCAAATCGTCGTCTACCTTAAATCATTGGGAACTTTTAGATAATGGACAAGGAATCAAAGGAAATGATTCACAAGAGGCACTTCCAATCTATGCGGAGCGTCTACCCAATGTCCCCGGAACGCATATATTGAGTTTTGAAAGTTCCGTAGACAGCATCAAACTGGAACATGAGGCCAAAAATCGTGAGGGATTTGCCATCGGAGCCATCGTTGCCGCCGAATGGTTGATCGGAAAAACGGGCGTGTTTGGTATGTCCGACTTGCTTAACTTTGAAAACTGATTCTAAATCATGGAGAGCTTTAATTCCAACCTATTCCTCATCCTTTGGGTGATTTGTTTTGTACTTACCCGTGTGGGGCTTTCAAAAATGTTCAAATCGGCCGGTCAAAAGGCAGTGATGGCATGGATTCCCATTCTTAGTTGGTGGTATTGGATCAAAATCGTAGGTCGTCCCAAGTGGTATATGATTGGCATGGTGATACCCGGTGTCAACATCTTATTCAGTTTTAATATTACGCTCGATATTTTGCGCTCCTTTGGCAAAAACGGATACTGGCAACAGTTGACTGGTACGGTCTTTAGTTTTATATACTTCCCTATCCTAGCTTTCAAAGACCTCAAATACTATGGTCCTGCTGGCGATCGCGATTGGAAAGAAGCCAACGTTCCCAAGCACAATGGTTTAAGGGAATGGGGCGATGCGATTTTATTCGCTGCCTACGTGGCTGGTGGAATGCGCGCAATTTATTTCGACCTTTACCAAATCCCTACCCCTTCAATGGAATCGAACTTAATGGTAGGCGATTATTTGGTGGTGAGCAGAGCAAAAATTGGTATGCGAATTCCAATGTCGCCCATTTCTGTCCCAGTTCTATCAACCAAACAAATCATGGGCGTAAAGGCCTATTCCGACTTGTTAGAATTGCCCTACATGAGGTTGCCGGGTTGGTATACAATCAAAAACAACGATATTATTGTATTCAATTGGCCCGCAGACGACGATGCCAATGCCGATGGCATTTCCGATTACAAACAATCTGAGACGGGAATGGATTTGAATCTTCCTATCGACAAAAAAGACAACTATGTAAAACGTTGTGTGGGTATCCCTGGCGATCGCGTTTCGATTGTGGGTGGAAATATCTACATCAATGGCAAGCCCTTGCCTAGAGTGGGTAAACAGCAAAAACGATATCTCGCTTTGATGCGTGAGCCGATCACCGAAGACTTTTTAGCCGATAACAATTTGGGCGATTTCAACTTCCCACCCAATGCCGAGCAGATTCAGAAAGCGGCGGAAAAAACCGGCAAATACATCATCCCCTATCATATTTTCACCTGGCCCGAGAATTATGAGCAATTGAAGAACAATCCTTCTGTATTGAGCATTTTTCCTGATACCATGGATGTTGGTTACCAAAGGGTATTATTCCCAGGTAATGTGAGGGAGAATGGTCAGCTCATCGACAACCATGCAGACACATCGTTGACAGACTTTTTGAAAGCCAAATGGAACCTGAATAATTATGGCGAAGTGTATCTTCCAAAGCGTGGGGAGTCTATCACTTTAACGACAAAAAATTGGGATTTCTTAAAGTTGGCGATTAACAAATATGAGGGTGCTGGAATTACCATGCAAAATGGGAAATTCTACACGAATGGTGGCTCGGAAGAAATTAAGAATTATACCTTTAAAATGGGATATTATTGGATGATTGGCGACAACCGGTACAACAGCTTAGACTCAAGATATTGGGGCTATGTACCTGAAGACCATATCGTTGGAAAGCCAGTATTCACTTTCTTTAGCATCAAGAAAGTAATGGCGATTGATCCTGAAACCAATCAACCCTTGAGCTACAATGGCAATATGGAATATCGTTCCAAGGGAATTCGTTGGAGCAAGATTTTCAGTTGGATTGAGTAATTAATGTATTAATTCAAGGATATCGGCGGAATCATTTGATCTGCTGAATTGTAAAACATCAACCCGTTAATCGTAGGAGTTAACCAGTCAATTATTGGCATGTCTTCTAGTATGCGATGAACATCTTCCTCTGAATCCGCTTCGATGCTGCACCACCATTTATCCAAATTTTCGGATACTGCATACATGTGAAATACCCCACGCTGGAACATTTCTTCCACGAAAGCCCTTTGCTTGGGAATCAATCGCGCCATGCGCTCATCCATTCGGGAAATTTCGCTTTCTACGATAAATAAAGCCATATTACAAGGGTGAATTTAATGGAACTACATCAGAATAGCCAACACAATTGCCTGCAAAGTTTAGATTTTCACAATATCCATGCGATTTCAACGCTTCAATTTCATCGGGCAAAAGCAACCCCAATGCTGACAATAAGCCATGAGCCACTTGATATTGTGGACCCATTTTACCGTCGTCAACTTTAATTGCGATACCCCAGTTTTTTTCTGGAATCGACAAGCAATAGACACCATCTGCGCCCGTTTTACCGATGATTCTTCCGTTAGTAACACGCATCAAATCAGTACAATAACGTTTTGTACCGCCAATCAATTCGGGATATTGGGTCACCGCGTGAACGATGCGTTTACAAGCAGAATCCATCGCTTCGTCCTTCCATGGCATCGGTGCGACTAGGTTTTTATATGCCAAGGCTTGATTGTACAAAGGCATGCCAAAAATGGGTGCAGAACAACCGTCAACACCTACAGTTAAGTCATCCTCTTTCATTTCATAGAATTGGGCCGTTACTGCTTTGATTGCTTGATGCAAAGGGTGTTGAGGACTTAAATAATCAACGAGTGAATAATCTTGATGAACGCAGTGAGCCAAAAAACCAGCGTGTTTCCCACTGCAATTATTGTGCATACAAGTTGGTTCTAAATCACTCTTTATCAATCGAATATAGTCGTTTTTACGCGTCGGCTGCTGGGCTCCACATTGCAAGGCGTCTTTATTCAATTTCACTTTCGCCAATACCACATCTACCACCTCCAAATGCATTTCTTCTCCGTTATGCGATGCGCACATGATAGCCAATTCCTTGGGTCCGAAGCCCAAATCGTCAAATCCACCAGAAAGCAAAAAAGGAATGTGCTGAAAATATTTTAGTGCTGAACGAGGAAATGAACGCTGTTGAATATCACCAACACTCCATAATACATCCCCTTTTTCATCCACCACGCAAAAGGATCCTCTATGAAAACTCTCTAAGATCCCACCCCTGAAATTTTGAACGAGGATGGGGTTTGATGAATTATTTTGATCTGTCATTTTTTACAATCTCTGTTGGCCTAATAAAAACAATACAGCCATTCTCACCGCTACTCCATTTTCTACTTGCTGAAGGATCATACTATGCTTAGAATCGGCCACATCGCTACTAATCTCCACACCCCTGTTAATTGGACCTGGGTGCATGATGCAAATTTCTTTATCCAATCGATTCAATTTGTCTAGAGTTAATCCGTACAAATTTGAATATTCTTTTAATGAAGGGAAATACCGCTGGTCTTGTCGTTCCAACTGAATCCGCAACATATTTGCCACATCACACCAGTTGAGTGCTTCTTCCAAATTGTGCGACACCTTAACTCCAAGATGCGAAATATGCTTTGGAATGAGCGTTGCCGGGCCACAAACCATAACCTCAGCGCCCAACAATTGCAGGCTGTAAATATTACTCAAAGCTACGCGGGAGTGCAAAATATCACCTACGATTACCACTTTCTTCCCAGCTACATCGCCCAATCTTTCGCGGATTGAGAATGCATCTAACAAAGCCTGGGTTGGATGCTCGTGTGTTCCATCGCCCGCATTGATAATTTGCGCATCGATGTGCTTTGATAAAAACAGGCATGCTCCGGGGGCGGGATGACGCATAACGACCATATCCACCTTCATACTAAGGATATTATTAACCGTATCGATTAAGGTTTCCCCTTTTTTTACGCTCGATGATGAACTTGAGAAATTGATGGTATCGGCACCCAATCGCTTTTCGGCGAGTTCAAAAGAAACCCTAGTTCTAGTTGAATTTTCAAAAAACAAATTGGCGATGGTTATATCGCGCAAAGCTGGCGTTTTCTTCACCGGTCCGTTAAGCAATTCTTTGAAATTGTCGGCAGTTTCAAAAATCGTTTGGATATGGGATGCACTTAATCCCTTAATACCAAGTAGGTGTTTGATGGGTGTGTTCGATGTCATTCCTTACTGCTTAAAAGCCACACTTGAGGATGATCCAAAGACCAATCCACTTTTACATGTTC
>JBEGUW010000049.1:0-27804 GCA_041178665.1 Bacteroidota bacterium | reverse complement strand
TTTTCTACCTTGGCCTCATTTTTACTGGTGATATCTGCCCTGCATAGTGTAACCAAATCAGTAACATGTTCCCCAGCGTCTACTATTAACCTTCGTACCGCACTATCGGTTACAATTTCCTGCGACAATACAATCGGACGTAAATGCAATAACACCAATTTAGCAACATACCGCATTTTGTCATCTAGCGGCAAACGCATTCGCCTAAAAATGCCCTTCACCATCCTTGAACCCTTGTCTTCATGACCATGAAATGTCCAACCATGTTGATTGTCGAACCGCTTTGTAGCCGGTTTGGCTATGTCATGCAGAATTGCCGCCCAGCGCAACCATAGATTATCAGTAAACTGACAAATATTGTCGAGCACTTGGAGCGTATGGTAAAAATTGTCTTTGTGAGATTTTCCGTTGCGTGTTTCAACACCGTGCAACAGCATCATTTCTGGGAATAGGATATCCAACAGGCCAGTATTCGACATCATTTCAAACGCTCGGCTGGGCTTATCACACATGATCATCCCATTGATTTCGTCGGTAATACGCTCTTGTGATACAATTTCAATTCGAGATGCATTGGCTTTGATTGCATCGAATGTTTGAACTTCTATCCTAAAATTTAACCTAGTGGCGAAACGAATGCCTCTTAAGATTCGCAATGGATCATCATCAAATGTGACTTGAGGATCCGCACAGGTCCGGATAACCATATTCTGCAAATCTTGTATTCCATTGAAGGGGTCGTACAACTCTCCATAATTATCGCTATTTAACGATAAATACATGGAATTAATGGTAAAGTCTCTCCTATTTTGATCATCTTCTAGGGTCCCATCTTCCACGATAGGTTTACGTGAATCCCTACGATAACTCTCTTTGCGTGCACCAATGAACTCAATGATCCAATCATCAAACTTAATTTGAGCTGTTCCGAAATTCCTAAAAACACTCAAGCTACAGTCATTGTCGAAATCTTTCGCAACCGCTTGAGCAAATTCAACCCCATTGCCCACGACAACAATATCGATGTCTTTGTTTTCACGCTGCAATAACAAATCCCTAACAAACCCACCAACGACATAGGCACGCAATTCTAACCTATCGGCAGTTTTGCCTATTAATTTAAATATGGGATTCTCTAAAGCCGATTGCACCGCACAAAGATAGCACACCCTATATTTGTTGCGATGCGATTTTCAATAAATGCAATTGGTTATTTATTTGTTGCGATTTTTGTCATTGTTGGCGCAATTTTGCTATTTGTCACTATAGGACATACTGGCGATGGATGGGGTTACGCGGCAGACGTATTAAGGGCCAATTCATGGCAATCAACCGAGCTCGTTTCAGCCCACCATTTGTTTTACAACTATCTGTGTTACGCTTTAAATCCCATTTTCATTTCTCTCAACATTAACCCAATCAACGGTTTTACCGCAATGAATTGGATGTTCTACGGATTAACAATATTCATTTTCTATAGAGTTCTTTTAGCCATCAACTACAATAAGAGCCAGTCTATTTGTTGGTCATTACTTATTGCAGGATGTTTCGGCTTGATGCGATTTTCATTAGAAAACGAGACATATATCCTTCCCCTATTTTTTTCTTTATTGGGAAGCCATTTCATAACAAATTTCAAGAATTTCAATTCACATGAATATATGGGCTTCGCATTGCTAGCGATTTCCGTTCTTTTCCATCAAAGTTATATTTTTTGGTTTCTCGCATTTGCGATAAACGCCATTTATCGTCGAAGATTCATCCCTTTATTCATTTCAGTTTCAATGATTGTTATCTTCTATCTGTTATTTGCGATCAAATCAAATCAATCAATATTAAGTTTCATCATTCATGATGTCGATGCGGGCCTAGTCCAAGTCATACCCAACATTAATAACCTAAAATTCACCCTAATCAATGGCCTTAGAACCATTTTTCAAGTCCATGGGAACATGCTGATTTTAATCCAAAATTGGATCGTTGTCTCATTAGTCGGTATCGCTGGCATGTTATTAGTCCTATTTGGCGTGCTTCACTCGTTGAGAAATTCATCTTTCCAATCTACCCTCGATTTGAATACGGTAAAATTCACAGCAGCACTTCGACAGCGGTTTCAAAATCCCTTTTTTATAGCATTTCTCTTGCAACTCGCATTTGCATTCTATTCCGTTGGGAACGCCGAATTCATGGTGATGCTTCCCATATTATTTCTATTGTCATTTCACGATAAAGTCATTCCAGTATTCACTCATATTCATCAAATGGCACTGGGTCTTTGGATATATAACGGTGTCTTCTTCATTGTACCAACGTTCATGGGCTCCTTTGACGATGTTGGACTGTCCAGTAAAATGCTATCAAAAGAGCGACCAACAAAACCGTTTGTATTCATTTCAACCCAAGCCATTGCAATTCAGAATCAAATGCTATATCAGGATGCCGCCCAAAAGTTCAACCCCAGGTCACAGGACAATAAAACCACCGCGGATATCATAAATAATCTGTCGGACGGGCAATTTATCATCGGACAGAATCCAAATGAAATATTACGTATCCAAGATGCCATGAACGAGGAAAACATCGAAGTTTACACCGATAATTCAATCATATTTAATAAGATGGGTGGCGGATCAAGGGCGGCCTTACTAATCGATCCTAATCTTAAAAGTGAATTATCGAATCGAACCTGGCAAACGGTGAAAGAAGATAACTTCTCTTCACCACGCAGAAAAATTCAATTATTCAAAATGGTTAGAAGTGTTCGCCTAAGCCATTGAATACCAATACAAAATCTATGATATTTGGAATGAATCGACTTGTTTAAGCGTACGATCCTCCAGTTTACAAACGGTACCACCAAATTTTTGTATCAGTCGATAATCATGCGTCGCCATCAAGATCGACGTCCCTTCGCGGGCGATATTCTTTAAAAGCATCATAATTTCATCGCTGACTTCTGGATCCAAATTACCCGTAGGCTCATCGGCCAGTAATACTTTAGGATCATTCAATAAAGCACGAGCAATTACCAATCTTTGTTGCTCACCCCCACTTAATTCGGCAGGTATCTTATAATCTTTGGTTTGCAAGCCCACTTTTTCGAGAACAGCCTTGCATCGATCCAACATTTCGTGTTTATTTTTCCAACCCGTGGCACTCAATACGAACATCAGGTTATCCAATACGTTACGGTCGGTTAGCAACTGAAAGTCTTGAAAAACGATACCCAATTTGCGTCGTAAAAATGGCACATCCTTCGGCATAATCGACTGCAAATCATAACCTGCGATATCGATTCTACCCTCTTGTAATTTCAATTCACCGTATAAGGTTTTTAGCAACGATGACTTGCCAGAGCCAGTTCTACCAATCAAATAGACAAATTCGCCTTCAGAGACTTGTAAGTTGACATTTTGCAGTACGGCGATGCTACCTTGGTGAATGGTGGCCTGCGTTATACTAATTGGATTTTCCACGTTTCAAATTTATTTCATTCCAATCGGGCGAGGCAACAAACATATTCACAGCAAAAAGCACTGTTTGATTTTTCAATCGCTCAAGAATTCAATCGCCAATCTATGGGAGATTTCCCATGAGCCAATAGTGAATTATTTATCTTGGAAAAGGGCTTAGAACCTAAAAAACCGCGGTGGGCCGACAAAGGACTGGGATGAACGCCACGAAGAATAAAATGCTTACTCTCATCAATACAATCAGCGAATCTTTGTGCTGGCTTACCCCATAAAACAAATATTACGAATGGATTTTGGTTAGACAGTCGGTTTAAAATCATTTCGACAAACCGCTCCCACCCTAGTTTTTGATGCGATAGTGGCGAACTATCCGATACGGTTAATATCGAATTTAAAAGTAAAACACCCTGACATGCCCAAGGGGTTAAATCCCCGTTTTTAGGCGTTTCAATCATCAAATCCGCTTCCAATTCCTTGAAAATGTTTCTGAGCGATGGGGGGATTTTGACATCCGAAGGAACACTAAACGATAAGCCCATGGCTTGATTCGGCTGGTGATATGGATCTTGCCCAAGAATCACGCATTTTACATTATTCAGCGGGGTTAACGTCAATGATCTAAATATTTGACTTACAGGCGGATAAACAGACACCCCAGCTATTGCATCAATACGTAATTGCTCTTCAATTTTCGAAAAATCGGAAGGAGAAAACTCATTTAACAAAGCCAATTTCCAATCGGCCGATGCTTGCTCAGAAAACGCCTTAAATAAGAAGCCCTCCTCCATCAAAAAAAGTATTAGTTCAGCAAATCTTCCAATTCTTCAATATCGAGACTCGCCAATATTGAATCCTCATCGGGAATAACACTTTCGGCCAACGCGGCTTTCTTGGCTTGTAATGCCAAAATCTTCTCCTCGATTGTATCCTTGGTGATAAATTTATAGCTAAAAACGGGTTTGTCTTGTCCGATGCGATGCGCCCGATCTTCAGCCTGCTTCATGGTAAATGGATTCCACCATGGGTCTGCCAAGAATACGTAATCCGCGGCTGTAAGGTTCAATCCACTGTTTCCTGCCCTCAGACTCAAAAGGAAAACCCTCTTTTCATCGTTGTTTTGAAATAAATCAATTTGCACTTGTCTTTCCTTCTCATCCATTGATCCATCCAAGTAACAGTATTCAACACCCTGCTGCTCAAAAATCTCTTCAAACACCTTTAAATAGCCCACAAACTGCGAGAAGAACAATACTTTATGTCCGTTTGCCACAGCACGAAGCAACATACGCATGATTTCATCGTCCTTGCCACTGCTACCCTCGTAATTCACATCTTTCAAAGTTGGATTTAAGGCGATCTGACGTAGGTGCATCAAACCGTTAAATATCTTCAATCTTGATTTAGAAATGCCCAATTCAGTTACGTGGTTCAAAATCTCATTGCGATATTGATTTTTTACTGATTCATATAATTCCGCTTGCTCCGGACTCATCTCACAGAAGTGCACCTTTTCGATTTTTGGCGGCAATTCCTGCATGACTTGCTTTTTTGTACGTCGAAGCACAAATGGATCAATCAACTTACGCAACTCCTCCGTTTTCTGGGGATTAGCGCCCTTTTCTATCGGTCTGATAAACTGCTTTTCGAAGTAACTATAACTACCCAATAAACCTGGATTCAAAAAATTCATCTGACTCCATATGTCGAGAAGTGTGTTTTCAATCGGAGTACCTGTCAATGCGATTTTATTCCTCGATTGAACCTTCAACAAAGCCCTAGAAGTTTGTGATGATGGGTTTTTTATCGCCTGGCTTTCATCCAATACAATACAATTGAATTTGTATTCTCTCAACAATTCCACGTCGTTTCGCATGGTGCCGTAAGACATAACAACGACATCGAGTTCATCAAAACTACCCAATACTTTATTCCTAGCCAATCCTGAGTACAACGCTGTTTTCAAGTCCGGGCAGAACTTAGCCGATTCAGACATCCAGTTGTAAAGCAATGATTTAGGGGTAATGATAAGAATAGGTCCCATCTTGGTAGTTACCGGTGCCAATGGTCTTCCGTCTGAAGCGATGGCAGGGGTTTCCGGTGCCGATACTTCAAGCGTTTCTCCATTGCTGGTCAATCCCAATTGTGACTTTGCACTTCTTTCTAGCCTGTAAGACGACGCCAAAACTTGCAAATGCGCTAACGTTTGAATGGTTTTACCCAAACCCATATCATCAGCCAACAATGCCCCGAAATGATTTTGATGCATAAAATTTATCCATCTAAACCCTTCCAATTGATAGTTCCTCAATTCACCTACAAACTCCGAAGGAAGGTCGATCATTGGCATTTTTCCATGAGCCAACGCTTCGCTCCACTCTGGTGTTGGAGGTGCTTCGTTTAAGTATTCATCTAAATCGCTTAATAACGATACATGTATGTTCCTTATACGATACGACTCATCATGTATGTCGGCAAGATTGACAATTTGTGCAAATTGATCAAACCATTCAGCCGGAAGAATAACAATTTTTCCATTGGGAAGTATGTACTCTCTTCTTCTTTCAATGATGTGTTTTCTTAGTTTGATAAATGGAATTTCAAAGCCGTCTAATTTCATGATTGCATGAACATCAAACCAATCAATTCCATTCTTTACAGTCACCAACAATTGAATTGGTCCCAAGTAATAGTCAGTAACGCCTTGTTCTTGCTGGATTTCAAAACCCGAGCGTTCCAATACGGCCCTGTTTTCATTGATCCACGAAATGACATCTACTGCACTTGAATCTTCATCTTGCAAACTAAACATACTGCCATTCGTTTGCTTCAACCCCAATTCTTTCAAACTCTCAATCTTTTCTTTTTCAACTGAATACAACCTCTTGATTCTATGAAAGGTGTAAGTATTTTCAGTTGATTCTAATCTTACGTTCACCTTCTTGTTGACATGATACGGAAATACCCAATCACCGTATTGCATGTACAATATGATGTGTGGATTTTCCCAACTTGATGTCAATTTCAACACCGGCTTCACTTCCAATTGGTCCGTAACAATATCAAAACCCAAAGCAAATACATCGTGGTTCTCAAGCAATGGACCTACAAATTTTTGCATATAGGCTGCTTCTTGATGCGGATCAATATGAATAAACTTCTTTTTAAGAAAAGGCTTGATTTTCTTGCCTTCAACATTGGCCCCGAAGAACAACAACTTATTGGGCGTCAATAACCAAGCAGGCTGTGACGTTAGCAATTCGCTTTCAGGATCACAAAAATGAACTTTCTCACCACGATGCTTGATCGTAACGAAGTAGTTCATGCCCTCTTCATCCCTTCTGAAATGAAATAAAGGAGTAGATGGCTCATTATGAAACTCAATCAACCCACCACCCATTGGCTCGCCGGTTTTACCCGCCCAATACATTTGATAGTTCTTGATTTCACGAAGAATTTTTAACAATTCATTTTCTACGAATTCTAAAACCGTTTTTTTGGCATCCTCATCAAAGTTCTTGATGAAATAATCAGCCGCTTTGATTTTTTTGGTGCCCTTGTAAAACCTCTTTTTTATGGCCTCATCTTCCAGTCCCTCAATAATTTCAACCACATGCTTTTGCTCTGGATTTAATCCAAAGTAATCCGCGGTTTTTTCTCTAATTCGTTGATATGTCAATGATGGATTACCATTCTCCAACAACTGCACTGCATTCGCCTCTACCAAAACACCCAAATTTGGATGTCTTGTGAAGGTAAATACGACCTCAAACGGCTTGGTGTTAACTACCTCCATCTATTGATTTTTCTAAATAAACCCGCAATTTACAACCGAATCAAGGGCCAACCAAAAATACTTTGTATTTATGGGGTAATTCAATTCAAACATGGTAGTTTCGCGACAAATGGCACTGGAAAACAACATAATCGACTGGAACAGTCTGTCAAAACAAGAAAAATATGCGGCGCTTCATACCCAATGGAATGGTTTAATGGACACGAAAGTGGATTTGGTGGCCAATTTGTCCAACGCCACCGCATTAATGAAAACGATTTTCCAATGGTGGTGGGTAGGATTTTATAGGGTCGATGGCAAAATACTTATGTTGGCACCATTTCAAGGTCCGCCTGCCTGTACAACCATAGAATTGGGCAAAGGAGTTTGTGGGTCAGCTTGGCAGCGAGCCACTACCCTTGTGGTTCCTGATGTTGACTTATTCCCTGGCCACATCGCATGCAGCTCAGAAAGCAAAAGCGAAATCGTGATTCCGATTCACACATCAACCGGTGAAATTTGGGGAGTGTTGGATGTTGATAGTGAGCATTTAAGCCATTTCGATGCTATCGACCAAATAGAATTAGAGAAATTTTGTCGTTCTTTGGAAATCATCCTCTAAAATGAAAAAACAAAAAAACCTCGCCCTACTCATTACCGTGGCATCATTGGGCTATTTTGTCGACATATACGACCTAATCCTTTTCAACATAATCAAGAAAGACAGTCTTTCATCGTTAAATATCGATGTAAATATGTATGAAACTGTACTGTTTCGATGGCAGATGGCCGGCATGTTGATTGGAGGACTTATTTGGGGAATTCTCGGAGATATCAAAGGCCGTGTTAGTGTGCTATTTGGCTCAATTTTACTCTACAGTATTGCAAATATCGCAAACGCATTTGTTACCACTGTTGAGGCATATAAATTTTGGCGCTTATTGGCGGGAATTGGATTGGCTGGTGAATTGGGTGCGGCAATCACACTAGTAAGTGAGTTGATGCCCAAGAACAAACGAGGTTTAGGCACCATGATTATCGTCACCTTTGGTGCTTTGGGGGCTGTATTCGCTTTTTTTATCGCAAAAAACGGATCATTTATAACTGAGATTATCAGCGATATCATTGGGAGCAAACTACAAAATTGGCAAACATCTTACATCGTTGGTGGCGTGTTAGGGCTGCTGTTATTGTTGATGCGTGCAGGAACTTTTGAAAGTACGCTATTCGAAAATGCGACCACCACCAAAGTAAAAAGAGGCAATTTCTTTATGCTATTCCGCAAAGCCCATTTCAAGAAGTATATGGCTTGTATTGTAATCGGTCTACCAGTATGGTTCGTTGTAGGGGTTCTCATCGCTTTATCGCACAAGTTTTTTCCGGAAATATTGGGGTTGTCGAGCTCTGCCGCTGATGGAGAAATATTGAAATCACTATCAGTCCCTACCCCAGAAATGGTTATGTGGAGCTACGTGGGTTTAAGTACCGGTGATTTGCTGTCGGGGTTATTAAGTCAGCTTTTTCGCAGCAGAAAGAAGGTGATCTATCTAAACCTCATGGGCATCGCAGTCATGACGTTGGTCTATCTATACGGCCCGGCTGGAAGTCAAAACTATTATCGTATGATTGCCTTTTTATTGGGCGCTGTCACAGGCTATTGGGCGATATTTGTCACCAATGCATCCGAGCAGTTTGGAACCAATATTCGCAGTACTGTTGCCGCTACCGTTCCCAACTTTGTTCGCGGTGGTGTCTTGTTGATTACAATGGGATTTGAGTACTTCTCTTCAAGCTTTCATTCAAACAATCAATTTGATGGTAGAACCTTCACCGTTGCGGCCTTAATCATTGGTGCAATTTGCTTAACCCTTGCATTTTGGGGCACTTACAATGTTGAGGAAGCCTTTCATAAGGACTTAGATTATTTTGAACACGACGAGGTTTCAGCTCAATCAAGCGATAATTGACATCGCTTAGAGGATTAATTCGTAACTTTACGGATATTTTCATAATTACTAGATCCCATTCAAATTGTCGAACCGCAGTAAAATTACCTTCCCAGAGCGTATCGTTCTGGCTATATTAGAAAACGATGGCAAAGGTGCCGTCAATGCTTCTCAAGTTTTCAATAAAATCCCACCTGAGGCGAATTTCACCAAAGAAATGGTGCATCAAGCACTACTAAAATTGGCCAATCGCGGACTTGTCAAAGAGTCATCTGTCGGAGTTTTTGCCCCTATCAGACCTACCCTGAGATCAGAAGGAGAACTCGTATTATCCAATCGCGGCGATTACTATGTTCGCCTAGAATTGGATGGAGAACTTCAACAGATTTACATGGACAACGATATGGTTGGCAAGTTGCTACCCGGAGATCGTGTTCGCTGCGAAGTAAAGACCAAAGGAAAACGCTCCTATGTCAAATCGCTGTCTTTGATTGAACGTGTCCCTCAACGATACTCAGCCGTTTTGGATATTTTCGAGAAAAACGCATTTGGATTATTGCAGAAAAACGGCTTAAAAGACATCAAAATCATTGGTCAAGTTGATCCAAAAAACGACGGTCACAAAGCCATTATTGAGGTTTACGACTTCCCACCCAATGCCAGGAACCCTATCGGCCGAATCGTCGAAATCCTAGGTCCCGTGGGCGAAGCCGATACAGAAATGCATGCCATTGTCGCCGAGTTTGGCTTCAGCACACGCTTTCCGGAAGATACACTCGAAGAATGCGATGCCATCCCCAACGAGATTACTTCAAAGGATTGGGGCGAGCGTAAAGATTTACGCGACATTTTCTGTATTACGATTGATCCTGCCGATGCAAAGGATTTTGATGATGCGATTTCTTTAGAATACGATACCGAAGGCAATTACTTGTTGGGAGTGCATATCGCCGATGTTTCGCATTTTGTGACCCCAGGCAGCGCCATCGACCGCGAAGCAATACAAAGAGGTACCTCGGTGTATTTGGTTGATCGTACAATTCCGATGTTACCAGAAAAATTAAGCAATGACCTATGCTCCTTGAAGCCACATGTAGATCGTTTAGCTTTTAGTGTGATATTTACAATCGATAAAGATTTGAAGGTATTGGGTGAGTGGTTTGGAAAGACCGTTATCAATAGTAAGCGCAGATTTGCTTACGAAGAGGCCCAAGATGTGATCGTTAATCAGGCGGGTGATTATGTTTCCGAATTAACGACATTGAATCGTATCGCCAAGCATTTTGAGGTATTGAGGTTCCAAAAAGGGGCGTTAAAATTTGAGTCGAAGGAGATTCGTTTCCGTTTTGATGCCAACAAAAAACCCATCGAAGCCTATGTAAAAACGAGGTTTGATGCGCATTTGCTGATTGAAACATTCATGTTGATGGCCAACCAAGCGGTGGCGAAACATGTCAAAATGCTTAAGAAACCAGAGTTGCCATTTATTTATCGTTCCCACGACTTACCTCCACAGGACAAGTTGTTGGAGTTTGCGAAATTTTGCAAGTTGATGGGATATCCAATAAACATCGACAATGAGCTCCAAATGCGGAAGTCTTTTAACGATTTGATGGAAAGAACCCAAGGCGACCCTAATGGCGAAATACTGCAACAAATGGCCATCAGAACCATGTCGAAGGCGGTGTACACAGCCTATCGCTCAGATCACTTCGGTTTGGCTTTTGAGCATTACACCCACTTCACCTCTCCCATTCGTCGATATCCAGATTTATTGGTTCACCGATTATTGCAACAATATTTGAGCAACCCTGCACCGGTTATGAGTGAGTCTCAAATTGAATTGATTGCCAAGCACAGCAGCAACATGGAGCAGAAAGCGGCGGAGGCAGAAAGAGCGAGCACTAAGTATACACTGGCTTTGATGATGGAGCAACACATTGGCAAGACGATGGATGCTACCATTACTGGGATTACGGAATGGGGCATTTATGCGATGGCTATTGAATATCATTGCGAAGGATTAATTCGTATGTCTGATATCAAAACCGATCGCTTCACCTATTACGAGGCTGAAAAGAAATTGGTGGGTCAAAGAACACGCCGGAGTTATCATATGGGCGACCCGATTACGGTTTCTGTGAAAAAAACCGACGCACAAAAAAGAATAATTGACTTTTATTTGTTGGATTAATATGAGTATTGCAACGCACCTAGAAAACTATTTAGATTATTTGCGAAAGAATCCCTTTCAGGGCAGTCCTAATAATTTGTACGACCCCATGAATTACATCATGAATTTGGGTGGCAAAAGAGTTAGGCCAGTGCTTTGTTTGATTGGCGCTGAAAGTTGTGGTGGCTCTGCGATGGATGCGATGCCTGTGGCCCATGCGATTGAGATTTTTCACAATTTCAGTTTGGTACACGACGATATTATGGACCGGGCGGATCAAAGACGGGGATTGCCTACGGTACATAAGAAATGGAATGAGCCCACGGCGATTTTGTCGGGCGATAATTTATTGGTAAAAGCCTATGAATCCATATTGGCATACGGCGGACCCAATAAAGATGCAATCTTGACATTGTTTTCTAGAACAGCTACTGAGGTGTGTGAAGGTCAGCAAGACGATATGGATTTTGCCGAGCAAAACGAAGTGAGCGAGGCGGACTATCTGCATATGATCCAGAATAAAACGGCTGTATTGTTAGGTTGTAGTTTGGCCTCCGGCGCACTTACCGCGAATGCCAGTAAGGATGTGGTTGAGAAATTATACCAATTCGCAATTGCCGTTGGGATGAGCTTTCAGTTGATGGACGACTATTTGGATGCCTTCGGAACATCAAACAAGGTGGGCAAAGTAATTGGCGGGGATATCATGGAAGGCAAAAAGACTTGGCTTTACATCAAATCATTGGAACATGATGCCACAACTACCAATCAGTGGTTTGGTGAATTGGAAGGACAAAATCGAGCCGATGCTGTGATTGAAGGCTGGAAAACTTGGGGGCTTGATAGAAAGATTTTGGATAAAAGTGCTGAATATGGCAAAGCAGCCAAGGCTATTATCCAAGAATTGGCAGACAATGGTGTGGAGACGCAGGGATTACAAGACCTTCTTGACTATTTGCAAGACCGAACACACTAAGAGTTAGTGTATTACCGTTACCGTACCAACCTTTTCGTACGTTTTCTTATCCCACCCCTTGAAAATAAGGTACCAGGCATAAACCCCATCGGGTATTTCATTGGATTGATACTGACAATCCCATTGGTTCTTTTTATAGGTGCTTTCCCAAATCTTCTGTCCGTAACGATTGTAGACTTTCATATCATATTCCTTAACAAACAAGGGGAAAGTACCCCAAACATCGTTTAACCCATCCTTGTTACGCGTAATTCCACTAGGAACCCAAACTTCAGGTGGTTGAATCAAATAAATCCAATTGCTTTCGCTGTACGATTGTTCTGCTGCCCTCAACTGATTTCGATGCGCTGTCACACGATATAAGTATCCGCCGTAATCGTAGTCCAACTTATCGTCATGATAGCTTTGAACAAGTATAGAAGGCGCAATTACGGAAAATGGGTGATCATCATCCTTACGCTCCAATGTCCAATCTCTCACACCATCAGCCCATCCTTGATAATCCATCCAATTCAAGTCGAAATAGTAATCTGGCGCTTCCTTCGACGTACCACCCAAAACCACATTACATCCCTCGTTGCTACCTGAACTCACATGACCGCATTGATCCGTCACCATGATCTGGTAACAGTAGGACCGATCATCGACATTAAAAGACGAATCACGATAAAACGTATCCGTAGTAATAGCAAAAGGCACGTTGGTGAATTTACCACCCCTTGGAATCCGATAGAGTTCATACTCCTTAAAATCAGGTTCTTTACTCTTGCCCCAACGAATCTCCGCGTATCGGTCATTTACGATGGTAGTAGTATATAAAGGTACACCAGCGATGGGCGTATTCAATTCCGTAACGGTACAGAAAATGTTTTTCGCAAACACTTGGACGTCGCAAATATTCACACCAATTAGTTCATAGCAATAATTATTCTGCCGAGGATTCACCACATTCCCATCCACATAAACTCCTGCTGAACCGCTTCGGATGGTATCAAGGATTTTGATTGACCCATCAGGATTGGTTCTACGAAGTAGGAAATATTTAAAGAATGAACCTGGTGTTGGGATATTATTCCAGGAAATCGACATTTTAGATGTTTGTCGGTCAAAACTCACACAAATGGCATCCGGTGGAATTACCTTAGGAGGTTCTGTAACGAGCAACTTGATTCTAGCATAGGTTGTATCTGCTTTTGGGCAACCACGATCCATTACCATAACAAGTATTTCAACGGTATCCTTCGAGAAACTGCTACAGATGGTTTTCCAATCTAACTTTAAGGTTGCGGAACCAATACCAGGGATTAACGTCAGCTTTGCTGTATCAGAGCCCATCATACCACCCTTCTTCACCCATTTGGCTTTCAGATACATCGTATCAAAAGGATCAGGGTCGATGCCTTTTATTTGGAAATTGATTGGCTGCGTTGCGATAACTTGAACAAAAGTATCCTTCAATCTAGGCTTAAGATTAAGGTTCTCAAAGTCGATTTTAAACAGCGCATTGTTACAGTTATTGCTATTCATTGTCCGACTGTAAGCTGTAGGCGTGGTTGGAAACAAGCCATTTCTTCTGCAACCCGCACAAACGGATTGATAGATAATTCCTTTTGAATCAAACCGAGAGGTGCCACCATCTACGTGTTCTTCGGCTGTTTTCCCTGGTGTGCTTACACCGCCAAAGTAAGTGGCATAGGCCAATGAGTAAAAGTTTTTGGAGAATACGGCGAGATAGAAATCACTGCCATCGGTATTTTTCTGTGCGGCATCCGCCGTAGTTAACAATCCAGTTGTCCGTCCTTTATTTCGATGCTGCTTTGGAGTCCCAGTGTTTACATCATACAAAGCGGAATTGGTACTTCCACCCCACCCAGAAACAAAAATTCTTTCACATCGATCAACCAAAAAAGCACTTGGGCTAATGTTGGGATAGATTACATTACCAGAATTGAAACCAAAGGTGGTTTGCATATCCACCGTGGAAAGATCCACGGAATAGCAAGAAATATACTGACCACCGCCGGGTTGATAGAATTTGGCGTTCACATTGGGCATATTGGCTTCGGTCTGTCCGTATATATAAGGTTTGCCGGTGAGTCCAGTTTGCACAAAATGGGCTTGCTCATACAGCGATGTACCATGATAGCGTCCTTGAAGAACATCACCCGTATATTTATCCAATCGCATCAATATCGCATCGGCTATCCCCCCTTGATAATCGTTTATCCATTTGGAACCAATTACCATTTTCAAATTACTACTGGAACTACCACCGCTAACATATATATCATTTGCCTTGCCCAAAGCAACACCGTAAAGCGCATCGTACCCAACGCCACCAAACTGTTGCGACCATTTTAAAATGGTAAGCGAATTATTCAAGCAAAAAACAACCGCATCGGACTTACCGCCATAGACCCCGTTGCCAGTCCTTGGGAAATTCATGCTATATGTGATTCCGGAAACATAAATATTCTTTTGATCGGTAATTATCTCACCGCGAAACTCATCGGCATAATTATAAATCAGGGGAAAATCATCAACACTTACGCCAGGTTCCGATCTATCCGCGCCAACAGCATCCAATCCACTGCCCCCAAAAAAAGTAGAAGCCATAATCGTTGTCCCAGTAGGATTAAACTTGGTGACAAAGAAATCGTACCCGCCATTGTGCGAATTATCATACTGACCCTTGTTGCCCATAGGAAAATCTGTACTTCGGGTTGAGCCCATCACGTATAAATTATCCAACGAATCTGTCACCATAGAATGCGGTTGCTCATTGTTGGAACCACCTAAATAAGTACAAAACAGCAATTTGTCGCCCGTTGAATTGAACTTCAAAATAGCGGCGTCTCTAGAACCACCGTATCCCAAATCTTCTGACACGCCATCGCCAAAGGTAGTTTGTGCAGCGCCTGGGGTTATGGGCAGTCCGATATCAAAAACGGTGCCTCCCGCATAGCCATTGCCTTGAATATCGTAAGTGCCTGTGCAACCAAAGTTATCCGCTCTGGAGCCCGTATAGGTGCTAAAAACCAATTTTGGATCTATCACCAAATCATCGGCATTTTTTGAATCTAAGTTCTTGATATCAAACTGAAATGAGCCATCTCGAAGTTGCACATAATTCGCATTGAGTGTAGAATTGTCCGATTGCCCCTCATCTTTAGCACTATTACTTCCATCGTAGTAAACGGCAGGGATTTCTTCTGTCCAGTCAACAATATTGGTTTTAATTCTGCAATACTTGTTCGATGCGCTTAATTCCGAACTGTTTTCACCTCGATATTTCCAGTGAATCACGTTTGGATTTACATTGGAATGAACGATCCAATTGTATTTTATCGTATTTTGAAATGATTTAACTTCTAAGTCAACGCCAGGCCAAACATTTGAAATGATGATGCTGCTGTATTTGCGCAATTCGATAAAACTGCCTTTGGCGTTGTGATAATTGTAATACTCCGCGGATGCTGTTCCTAATCCTTTGGCTGCAGAAAAACCAGTGGGTTGAATAAAATCCATGAACACCGCTTGGGTTGGAATCTTTAATGTTTGGGTTGTGCGATCATGCAGCTTTTCAAATGCACCGGTATCGATTAAGTTCCAAACGAATCCAGTTTGTGTAATCCACAAATCTCCGATGTTGAGATGGGCCTTAGACAATACGCTCTTAGACCACTGGCCTTTGTTAATGATAAAAATAGGTTCTCCTGATGATACTTGGATTGGGTTACCCACATTTGCTAACAACGAGGATGTTAGGACTAAGAAAAATAAAAACACTTGCGCACGCAGAGCAATAATGGTCTGTTCCAATTTGAAAAAAATCATGCGGGCGCAGTTTCTTATCATCATTCCTTACAGGGAAATGCCTACTTGTTATACAAAAATCGGTGATTTTATGTATGATTCTTACTTTTAGGCAAGGAATTGACAATAAGTTGATTGGTTTGGTTGCTTTGGGCTGTTGTACATTTGCACTTAATGACACAATCTAAGCTACGCATCGTTTTCTTTGGTACCCCAGATTTTGCTGCATTTTCTTTGGAAAAGATAGTAAAAAGCGGGTTTCATGTGGTAGGCGTAGTTACGGCAATCGATAAACCCGCCGGTAGAGGTCAGAAAATTGCAGAAAGCGCCGTTAAGCGCAAAGCGAATGAACTCGGATTAAAAATCTTACAACCTGCTAATTTGAAATCAGACGATTTCATGAGGGAATTGGAATCCTTGAATCCAAACTTAGGCGTAGTTATCGCCTTTAGAATGCTTCCAGAAAAGGTATGGTCGTTCCCCACCCTTGGAACAATCAACTTACACGGCTCCTTACTTCCTCAATACAGGGGAGCTGCGCCCATTCATCATGCGATAATTAATGGTGAAACAACTACGGGGCTAACCACATTCTTTTTAAAACACGAGATCGATACGGGTGATATTATTGCAAAAGCAGAACTTAGCATTGGCGAAAACGAAACCTTAGGTGAATTGCACGACAGGATGATGGTTGACGGTGCGGACTTAATTGCGCACACGCTGGACTTGATTTCCGATGGCAATTACCAAACCACTCCCCAGGATTTTAGCGAGGAACTTAAATCGGCGCCCAAATTGAACCGAGACTTCGCCGAATTACACTTACAACTGTCACTGAATGATTTTCACAATAAAGTGAGGGGTCTAAATCCCTTTCCCGGCGCTTGGATAAAGAGTGAATGGGGCGACATGAAAATACTCAGCGGTGAAAAAATGGAACTCTCCATACCCGATTCACGCAATTGCATCGTCATCGAATCACGTCAACTCGTTATTTGTCTTCACGATGGCTGCTACAAAGTCAACCAAATGCAATTGCCGGGCAAGCCAAAAATGACGCCCGTCGAATTTATTAATGGTTTGAAATAATTTATTTTTTGCGTTTTTTACAATTAAAATTTGCAATTGCGAATTTTATTGCATTGATTTACGACCGAAACACATCTGAAACGCCTATACGTAGAAAAATACTCAACCAATTCTTGCTTTATTTAAACCAATTTAAACCTGCAAGGGAGGAGTATTATGACTACACCATTGATAACTGACGGCGTGCTGATTAAACGTTACATTGACGGTAACAACGCAGCATTTGAAACATTACTGAAACGCCATAGATCTCGGATACTTTCGAGTATTTATTTGCTTGTGGGCGATCGTTACGTTGCTGAAGACATCTTTCAGGAGACCTTCATCAAGGTGATTCATAGCATACAGAAGGGCAAATACAATCACGAAGACAAATTCCTGCCTTGGGTACTTCGTATCGCTCGAAACATGAGCATCGACACAATACGTGCGAGAAAAAGAATGCCCGTAGTTGTAGATACTGAAGGACGTGATATTTTTGATAGTTTGGGTATTACCGTTGAAAGTCAGGAAGAGTATAGAGTGGCCAAGGATGATGTCGATATTTTGCGTCAATGGATTTGGGAACTCACTGAAGACCAACGTGAAGTGTTGATTTTACGTCAATACGCCGACCTCAGCTTCAAAGAAATCGCGGCACTTACAGAAACCAATATCAACACTTGTATCGGCAGAATGCACTACGCAATATTGAACTTGCGAAAAAAGATGCAAAAAAGTGTTGCCAAAGTAAAATAATCTGATTTTCGGTCCGTTATATGTTTGTCGTTTCAGCGAAGCATATGACAAGACCATTATCACACTCAGACCTACTTCTTTATTATTATGGTGAAGCCGATGCTGAAATTTCGGCTTTCATACAAGACAATATCTCTGAGCACCCTGAATGGTCGATGTATTTTCAAGAGATTTACCAGGCGATGAGCGACATGGAGACGTTAATGATTTCGCCAAATTCAACTACCCTATCCATTATTTTGGAGGAGAGTGATTCAAAATTATTTCACTCAATCGGATAATACATTTCTTGTTCTTGTGTGGTAAATTCGTACCATGCAATCAATTCCCAAATTAGATTTATCTCATTTTACCGAAGGTTCTGCCGAACAAAAAAGTCAATTTGTTGCAGAATTGGGCCATGCCTATGAACAAATCGGATTTGTTGCCATACGCAATCATAGTATTCCATCAGACACATTAAAGCTACTCTATCAGGAAGTGGCAAATTTTTTCGATTTACCTGAAACCGCTAAGTTGAAATACGACGATTCGGAAGGTGGAGGTCAACGCGGTTATACTGGCTTCGGAAAAGAACACGCAAAGAATCGAAATACGGGGGATTTAAAGGAATTTTGGCATTTTGGACAATACGAAACGCTGGAAGACCACTCCTATCCTGCCAACAAACAAGTTGCTGAACTTTCGAATTTCAATAGAGCGGGTGAAGATGTTTTTCGTGCGCTCGAGAACACCGGTGTTCAAATGTTAAGGGCGATTGCGTTGCATTTGCAATTGGATGAATTCTATTTTGATGATCGCGTTACAAAAGGCAACAGTATTTTAAGAGCAATCCACTATCCACCCATTACTGAGGATCCAAAAGATGCAATTAGAGCGGGCGAACATGAGGATATTAACTTAATCACCCTGTTGGTTGGTGCCAGTGCAGATGGTTTGGAGGTACTAAACAAACACAATCAATGGATTGGGGTGACGGAAGTGGAGGATCATATTGTAGTCAATGTGGGCGATATGTTGCAGCGATTAACCAATGATCAGTTAAAAAGTACTACCCATCGGGTGGTCAATCCGCCCCAAAGTCAGTGGGGAAAACCCCGATATAGCATTCCATTCTTCCTGCATCCACGTCCAAATGTCCCATTAAATACGTTGCCACAGTGTATAACTGAAGAAAATCCAAAGAAATACAGTGATTGCACCGCGATGGAGTTTCTTTTGGAACGATTAAGGGAAATTGGTTTGATCAAATAAGTCAAAAAATCGCGATGCGCGAAGATCTGATCGATTAAACGAAGAGATTTTTTAGCTCTTGTGCATCCTCGGGCTTCATTTTGCCAGCGAGAATCAATCTAACTTGACGTCGGCGTAGCGCACCTTCAAATTTTAGTATTTCTTCCTCGGATTGCGGAGTTAGTTCTGGAACTGTTACCGGTTTGTTTCTACCATCTAAGGCCACAAACGTATAGTAAGCTTCATTGGATCTAACTCGTCCGCCAGAAGGCAAATTCTCAGCAAACACTTCAATAAACACTTCCATGCTTGAATTAAAAGCCCTAGACACATAGGCTTTCAGCGTAACAACATCACCCAGTCTAATGCTTTCCTTAAATGAAACACTGTCAACTGCGGCTGTAACAACAATATTGTGACTGTGTTTTTGGGCGGCGATAGCCGCACAAATATCCATCCAATGTAGCAACCTACCTCCCATTAAATTCCCCAAAGTATTAGTATCGTTAGGCAATACAATCTCATTCATCAAAGTGAATGAATCAACAGGGTGTTTTGGTGTGAGGTTCTTCATGGTGGTACAAAATTAAAAAAGGGGAAGTCGCCTTCCCCTTTTTATGATATTTATTTTTTAAATAATTTAGGCTTGACCTTGAACAGAAACAAAGCTTCTGCCTTCTCTGCTCTTGCGGAATACTACGATTCCATCAGACAATGCGAACAAAGTATGATCTTTTCCGATCCCTACGTTCACATCTGGGTGGTGTTTAGTACCACGCTGACGAACAATAATATTACCAGCTCTCACAACTTGACCACCATAGATTTTTACACCCAAGCGCTTACTGTGTGATTCTCTTCCGTTTTTCGTGCTACCCGCACCTTTTTTGTGTGCCATGACGTTCTTCTATATTAGGCTTTAATGCTTTCGATTTTTAACAATGTCAAATAGTGACGAAATCCGTTCATTTTTTGGTATCCTTTTCTTCTTTTCTTCTTGAATACCAATACTTTGTCACCTTTTCCGTGCTCTTTAACTGTGGCAGTAACAGTGGCTCCATCAACTGTGGGGGCACCCACCTTGATTTTATCGCCACCGACCATTAATACTCTATCAAACTCAATAGTTGAGCCTGCTTCTGCTTGTAGACGATTGACAACAAGATGCTTGTTCTCTTCTACCCTGTATTGCCTTCCGGCTATTTCAACAATGGCGTACATAATCCGTGAATTGGGCTGCAAAGATAAGTAAATCCAACAAATACTTCAACTATTTCTGTAAATTTTCTTAATTACTTTTATCAAAAGCACAACATCGCCCAATCCGTTATATTTTTTAGACACCCTCAAAAACGGTGTGTATCCTACCAAATGATTCATTGAATTTTGTAATTACATGAAAAGTGTCATTCTAATTGGACTTACAACGCTTGCAAGTGCGTCAATTATTGCCCAACCAGGAAATCGTGGGATCGACAATTCGTCGCGTCAGGTAACCACCAAATTCGAGCCTAAACTAATCCCATCCTCAAAGTTGGTGTTAGACCCTATCGTTCCCCGCTCAGAAAACCCCAAGATTAATGTCAGGTTCGAAACACCAGAATTTGCATGGAATACACGTAAAATTATTCGTCCGGTACAACCTGAAAAACTAAATGACAAGAGTTCCGACTCGGTTTACCTATCTAATTACGCAAGAATTGGCGGTGGAAATTATGGACATATCCTTGGAGAACTATACTTAAGTAGTAAAGCAAACCCGAATTACAGCTACAACTTCAGTGGTTTGCACTTAAATGCCAACCCAGCCAACTCAATACGTGAGTTTTCTACCAATAAATTTCAATTGCAAGGAGCCAAGTACTTCCAAAATTCTGGCTTGGAGACCAAGATCTTTTACAACATCGACAAAATCAATTTCTTCGCCAAGGATTCGGCCTATGAAAAGCCAAGTATTACAAGTACTGGCAAAATCAGCAATCATTTTGGTTTGGGTGTGGATTACGACCTAATAGCGAGCGGAAAAAGACCCTCAATTCATACTGGTATTGCCGCCCAAGCATTCAACACCGGGTCATTTAGTCAAAAAGAATTGGACTTTAGTGGCTATTTAAACCTTTCTAATCGGGTTAAAAATATTGTTTGGGGTGCTGATTTGAGTACAACGTATTTAGAAATGCAGCAAAAACCAGACACCAACAAAGTCAATGGCTTGAGTCAAAACAAACAGTTGTTCATCGATGCGTTGCCTTACGTAAAATTCAACCATCAACCCACCCAGTTGGATGTGAAATTTGGAGTGCTGTTAACAAATTGGACACAGACCATCGACACGCAAAACGCATCAAGCAAGGTTTATGTCAACCCATATTTAGAAATCGAAAAGACATTAACAGGTTTAAACTTGAAAATCTATGGTGGAATTGATGGTGGTTTAAAGAAGAATAGCTTCCGCCGAATGAATTCATTCATGCCATTTACAGGTGATTCAGTTTCAATCAAAAATACTTACGAGCAATTCAACGGATACCTGGGAATCAAAGGAAAAATCACTGAAAACGCGGAGTTCGCTTTGGATTTTGGTGGCAATTCATCATCAGACATGGCCTTGGTTGTTTCAAGAGCCGATTCAGTGATGGTTTCGGGCAATAGAAAGTCGATGACCGATAGTTTGGGTTCATTACAATTTATCTATGCCGATGTAAACAGCGTCTATTTTAGAAGCATGGTCAAGTATAAAATTGGCGAACAATTGAAATTATCAGCCAACGCAAAAGTGATTAGCTACAATGTAGATAGGAATGATTACGCTTGGCATCTACCCTCCCTCACTTATGGAATAGCGGGTCAGTATTATTTGGGTAAATCAATTGAAATTCAGTGTGGCCTTGATGGTGTTAGCAAGCGCAGAAATCAAGTAATTGTTGATGGAAAGCCTCAAACCAAGGAAATGCCGGGATATATGGATATTCATGCACGAATCGACTGTAGACTTTCGGGTAAAGGTAGAATTTGGATTCAAGGCAGTAACCTCTTGAATAACGAATATCAGCAGTGGTATGGTTATAAAAACTTTGGTTTAACTGTGATGGGTGGACTTTCCCTTTCGTTGTTTTGAGAAAGATTTAAAAAATAGCCGTAATATTGTATTATGAATCCCGCAGTAATAATGGCCATCACCCGTGTTTTGTACAAACACGAATGTGCTGTTATTCCAGGTTTCGGGGCGTTTATACTTCGCAAAAACTATGGCATGGCCAACCCTTTTTCTGGTCAGCTTAAGCCTAGTGTTCATACCCTTTTCTTTAATTCAAACATCCAAGAGGACGATGGATTTGTTTCCAATGAACTTCGGGAGATCAGTGGTTTACAGTTCAGACAATCATCAAATCTTTTGGTGACAGAATTCAATACCCTTACTAATAATTGCACTTCTACTCACGCCATTTCTATGGGTGACTTAGGGAAATTCCATCGAAATGCCATTGGTGATTTATTTTTCCTTGCCAGTCCAACCTTGAATTTGAGTAAGGAAACGTATGGTTTGCCTATCATCGATTGGCAATGGAAGGACATTCCGGTGTATCGCTCTGAAAGCAATCAACCCAGAACTCAGGAGATCACGCCTTTGGCAATTATTGAAGCACCGTCAGTTGATCTCGTTGAATCTTCTGTGAACCCGCATCATAGTGAATTTACTGAATCGCAGAGAAAAACACCCCTTTTGTGGAGAATGGCGGCATCGTTTGCAATCATCAGCATTGGCGCCGGGGTATTGTTGAGTATAGCTCAGATCTGGTCGGTTAGCACTGGCAATGACATGGCGACTTTGCTTCCGCAAGACAGTCAAAAAATCAAAATTAATGCCCCTATTAATTCAAATAATGATAAGTTTATCATTGTAGATGAAACTGAAGGGCAAGATAAATCATCAAACTCAAACGTTATTTCTCATCAATTGACGTACTCTTTGGGAATGGATGGCATTGCGGAATTCAAAAAAGTTAATGTAGAGGTAAAAGGCAAATTTGTGGTTGTTGGCGGCGCGTACCTCACCCCATCGTTGGGCGAAAGGGAATGCTTGCTTTGGCAACGACTTGGCATTGATGCATGTCTAGTGAAAGGAAAAAAATCGAGTTTGTATAAAGTGATTTTGGGCAGATTTGAATCTGATAAATTGGCGAGTGATTACGCCGAAACGATCAAAATTTTACCTACTGGCACATTATCCGTATCCGATATCGCGTTAGACTGGAATAACTGATGGCACATTATCAAATTGAGGAAAATCTTAGGACCACTAACGGCCAACGCGCTGTATCTTGGGCTATAGCTATGTTTGCATCTGCAATCATCTTGTTGATGCTATATTTTGTGCATATTTCAATTCCCAATCCCCCATTTGAAAATAAGAAAGGTGATTTGATATTGGACTTCGGGATGGTGGAAGACCCTAGTTTTGGTCGTCCTACCGACGGTGGTCCATCTCCAACTCCGCCAAAATTGGGCGGTGACCCTTCTGAAGGACCCAAATCCAATCAACCTCAAAGCGGTGGTGCGGGACCTGTAGTGACGAGTGAAGCGAATCCAGAAACAACGAGTTTACCTCCTATTGATCCTCCAAGTTCAGATCGACCTGCATCGGACAACCCGAAAATTAAAGTCGATATGACCAAAATCGGAAAACGCGGTGGTAAGGGTGGCGAAGGTGATCCGAATGGCTGGAAAAACGGCAGCGGTAGCACTGGCTCAGGCAAAGGAGGCACTAGTGGCGGAGTTACTGGTAATTATGGTGATCGCGTAACTGGAAATAAGGGTGGTAAGAATTTTACCAATACATTCAAAAAATATGCGATGACTTCCAAATACGAGAACCCAAGAACTGATGCGTTTGGTGTAATTATCGCCAGGGTTCGAATTGACTGTACTGGAAAATATAGTGTAATTGAATGGAACGTGAAAGGAACTACATGGAACGGTGACGACAACGACATGATGCGAATATTCCGTGATTTCTTGAATGATTCAAAATTCGACAAGAACGGAGAAGGCTGTGGTGAAAGTGCATTGGTGACATTAAACGTAACGAAATCTTTTTAATGTCGAGGTTTACCTCGTATAGTGAAACCCTAGACTACATGTTTAGTCAATTACCCATGTTTCATAACATTGGGAAAGCCGCTTACAAGGCTGATTTAAACAATACGATTGCATTGCTTGAGGCTATCGGCAATCCTCACAGGGATCAAAAATGGATTCATGTCGCCGGAACCAACGGCAAAGGCTCCGTTTCTAGTATGTTGGCAGCCACGCTAACGCAACACGGATACAAAACCGGGCTCTATACCTCTCCTCACCTATTAGACTTCACAGAGCGCATTCGCATCGACGGAAAATGCATCGAAGAGACAACGGTAATTGATTTCATGAATGAGATTCACGAGACGCTGGATAGAATCAAACCTTCATTTTTTGAAATCACGGTTGCTTTGGCTTTTTATCATTTTAGAGCGGAGAAGATCGACATTGGGGTGATTGAAGTGGGACTCGGAGGGAGGTTGGATAGCACCAATATAATTACGCCGATCCTATCTGTAATTACCAATATTGGATGGGATCATATGGATCTGTTGGGCAATAGCATCGAGAAAATCGCTACTGAGAAAGCCGGAATCATAAAACCTGGTATTCCTGTTGCTTTGGGACCTATGCGCGAAGAAGCGATGGACGTCATGAAGTCTGTTTCTACCAAAAACAATGCTAAAATCTATCATAATTTGGCGGTAGATATTGGCTTTGTTCGACAATTGGCGTTGAAGGGGAGTTACCAACTGGAGAATATTCAAACCTTTACATGTGCAATTGAAGCCTTAAAAGATTTATGGTTTCCGCTTAAACGCAGTTTGGTTATTCAAGCCTTAGAAAATGTTGTAGCGCTCTCCGGATTACGAGGTCGTTGGGAGATAGTGTCGCGCGAACCCTGGACGGTAACCGATACAGCCCACAATTCTGACGGCGTATTAAGTACGATGTCGCAATTGGGTGAACAATATATAAAGGCGATTGATGATTGGAAAAAAAACCTGATTGCCAATCACTATTCTGCCGATGATATCCAGGCACAACCACCGAGGATTAGAATGGTTTGGGGTATGGTTTCTGATAAAGATCGACAAAAAATCTTGACTTTACTTCCAAAGGATGCGATTTATTACTACTGTAAACCTAGTGTAATTAGGGGTTTAGCTTCTGATGAACTATCAAAAGAAGGCAATGAAATAGGATTAGAAGGTAGACCTTTTGTCGATGTCAAATCGGCTTATATCCAGGCACTAGAGGATGTGCGACCTCAGGATTTGATTTATGTTGGGGGCAGCACATTTGTGGTTGCCGACTTGCTTACCCATTTACAATAAATTGAAACGGAATTGAAACAAAAAGAGGGAGCCAATGGCTCCCTCTTTTTGTTTGTAATAAACGTGGTGTTTGTTACAAGAAATTATTTATGTGGCTTATCGCACACCATTCATCATCTTTAAGAGCTTACCACTCAAAAAGAACAATACGATTGATGCGGCTCCCGCCATAAATACGAACAACATGAAGAAATCATAAAGCGTTTCAATCTTCACAAAGAATGTTGGTTTTTCAGGCTTCAAATTCCATGTCTGCAATCTCTCCTCTTTGGTCGCGGTCTTTACCCCATTTACATTGGTAACGACATCTACCGAATCGTGAGTGATAAGTGTGGTATCATTCAACAGCAAGGCACGGTCAAAATACTTGTTGTTCGATTTGATTACTTTCAAATGGAAAACCGAAATATTCTTCATAACAGCGGCCTTGTTATGCATTGGACAAGTCCCACTGCTCATGCATGAGTCTGTGCATACGTGTTTAGAGTCTTCAGCAGCGGCAACAGTGTTCATGGTCAAAGTAACCATAGAATCTGTTTCAGCATCTGCCGCCTTCACCGTTTTTACCGTTGCGGTAGCCAAAGAATAAGTTCCTTTAGGATCAGCTTTCCATACATTGGTATCAAGCATGTTGCCGTTGAAGTTTGCCATCACAGAGGCATCTGCTTTTGCAGAATAACGCTTCTCCATTTTTACTTCTTCTGGATATAAAGCACTTAAAGTACCTGCAAATTTGTTGGCAGCCGCAGTTGAAAGGAACCATACGCCCATCAACAATGAAGCCAATTTCACTGGTGCCAATTTGTTCACCATAGAAAGTCCGATAGGCGACAAACACAACTCACCAAAGGTGTGAATTGTATACAACGACACCAACCAAACCATACTCAATTTTGTGCTAGGATCGATGCCTTTCACGCCGAATGCGATTACTAGGTAACCCATCGCCAATAAGAACAATCCCATGGCCTGTTTAAAGGGCGATGCAGGCTCCATGTTTCTCTTGCCCATCCAACCCCACAACCAAACAAACAATGGCGCAAAGATTACGATTGCAACTGCGTTGATAGATTGGAAATAAGATGTTGGAATCGTGGTTCCGAAGATTTCACGATTGGTTTGCTCTTCAGCGAAGTAGGTTAATGATGCACCTGCTTGCTCAAACGCTGCCCAGAAAAATATCACAAAGAATGCGGCAATATAAATTACCCAGATACGCTGACGTTCAACAGTGCTCAGGGTTGGGTCGGTAATGATATAACCTGGCGCAGCAATAGTTAATGAGAAAATAAATGATCCAATCCAATCCATCTCGGCTTGAAAATGAAACAGATATAGTAATCCACCAAAAACGGCAGCCCAAATACCCATAGCGGTATAATTCACAGGTGCTGCAACTTCGGTATCTGATTTCACCTCACGGGCAGAGTTTGGTTTTTCACCAATTTGCTCACCGGTTGGTGTTACGAGGTATTTATTTTTCAAAGTGATGAAAAGGATCAAGCTGACGATCATACCTACACATGCAGCCATGAATCCCCAACGGAAATCAGCGGCATTGCCTGTATCGCCCAAATAACCACACAACAAAGGCGCGATGAAAGCTCCCAAGTTGATACCCATATAGAATATGGTAAAAGCTGAATCTACACGCTTATCACCTGCTTGATACAACTGTCCAACCATCGTAGAAATATTGGGTTTGAAGAATCCGTTACCGATAATCAAAAAGCCTAAACCCGTAAACATTAACGGGGCGGCAATTTCAATTTCTTGATAATATGTACCTGCAAAAAACATGAACAACTGTCCAACGGCCATTAATATTCCACCAATGATAATTGATTTGCGATTGCCCCAATAACGATCGGCCATATAACCACCCAAAAGAGGTGTCAAATAAACCAATCCGGTATAACTACCGTAAATTTGAGAAGCAAAGGCTTTGTCGAACAGCATTGCTTTCGCCATAAACAATACAAATAAGGCGCGCATGCCGTAATAGCTAAAACGCTCCCACATTTCGGTCACGAACAAAACGTACAATCCCTTGGGATGTGATTTGTCGGAATACATTTGGTCTTCTGTTACATTCATGATGGATTTGATATTAATCTATCGGCCAAAATAGAAAGAAAAATTGATTCTCCATACGATTGTGGGTTTTTC
>JBEGUW010000048.1:0-12333 GCA_041178665.1 Bacteroidota bacterium | reverse complement strand
AAATCAAACAACTGGACGAGATACTTTTTGCTTACGAAGATTCTACATCGTCCCAAATCGCGGTGGTGCTTGAACCCAGTGCCAACGGACTTGCAGCAATAGATCGTGCGATGTTCCTTGCCAGAGGTTGGGGCGTGGGACAAAAGAACAAAAACAATGGGATCCTGCTGTATATCGCAATTAACGATAGAAAATTCTTTACCGTTACGGCAGATCAAATGCAAGACAAACTCGGTGCGAGCCGTTTGGGTCAGATCGAAAACGATTTCCTAGTTCCTAACCTGCGAAACCAAGATTATTTTACTGCCATAGCCCAAACGACGCAAGCATTTGAACAAGCCTTAATGGGTAAATTCAAGGGCAAAGCGACAAGAAAACGGAAAAGTGGTACCCGCGGTTGGGTAAGTATCGTGGTTGCTATTGTATTGCTAGTCATTATGTCGCGCGGTGGCGGTGGAGGCGGTTATCGCCGCAATGGGCGCTACAATACCGGACTCGGTGCGTGGCCCCTATTCATGGGTGGTTTTGGCGGCGGTGGATTTGGCGGCGGAGGCGGCGGAAGTGGATTTGGTGGTGGAGGATCTAGTGATTGGGGTGGTTTTGGCGGTGGCGGTGGATTCAATGGAGGCGGTGCCGGCGGAAGTTGGTAATCAACCCGCGTTTCCCCTAGGAATTTTCTGAATAAATCTTTCTTTCCGATGCATTGTTTTGTACCTTTGCAAATCCATGAAAAACAATGTTTCTGAGCACATTCACCAGCCCGATGCCAATCAACCCAGCATCGAAATTTTGGGCGCTCGGGAACACAATTTAAAATCCCTCGATCTAACCATTCCTAGAAATAAACTCGTCGTTTTTACGGGACTTTCAGGATCTGGAAAAAGTTCACTTGCATTCGATACCCTATTCGCGGAAGGTCAGCGACGTTATCTCGAAAGTTTTAGCGCCTATGCCCGTCAGTTTATTGGGGATATGAAGCGCCCTGATGTCGATAAAGTGCGAGGCCTCAGCCCCGTAATCAGCATCGAACAAAAGACCGTTAGCAAAAACCCAAGAAGTACCGTTGGCACAGTAACAGAAGTATACGATTTCCTTCGTCTGCTTTTTGCCCGTGCTGGAGAAGCCGTGAGTTATATCAGCGGTGAAAAAATGGTAAAACTGACCGAACAGCAAATCATGGATGCCATGGTTCAAAAGTTCGATACCCAAAAAGTTGCCATCCTCGCACCCGTTGTGAAAGGACGTAAGGGAAACTACCGCGACCTGTTTGAGCAAATCAAAAAGAAGGGCTATAACAAGGTTAGAGTGGATGGGAAAATCACCGACATTACAGGCAGCATGCAGGTGGATCGATACAAAATCCACGATATCGAAGTGGTGATAGATCGCTTGCAAGTGCAAAGTGGATCCACGGGACGACTTACCGAAAGTGTGAAAATTGCCATGAAAATGGGCAGTGGAAACATGATGGTGTTAGACGCAGACGATCAGCTTGTGCATTTTTCTCGTTTCTTGATGGACCCCATTAGTGGCCTCAGTTACGATGAGCCCCAACCAAACTCATTCTCCTTCAATTCACCCTACGGTGCTTGTCCAACCTGCGAAGGCATGGGCGAAACCGCCGAAGTCAATATCGATTTCATCATCCCCGATCGCAGCAAATCTATCAATCGCGGCGGAATCGTTCCGATTGGTGAGCTTAGAGAAAACTGGACGTTTAGCCAACTTCGTGCCCTTGCAAAAGTGCTAGATTTTAGCCTCGCCGATCCAATCTCAAAACTCAGCGATCAGCAAATTCAGTGCATACTTTATGGCTACGATGAACCCATCATGGTTAGTCATATCAACCATCAAGGTCAAAAGAAATCCTACGAATCTCAATACAAAGGGGTCGTTCATTACATCACGGAGAATTATTTTGAATCCGAGGACGACAAACTGCGTCAGTGGGCAGAAGAATTCATGCACCAAAAGCCCTGTGAAACCTGTCACGGCGCCCGATTGAAGCAAGAATCACTGCATTTTATTATCGCCGAAAACAACATCGCCCAGCTGAGTAACATGAATATCGATGTGCTCACAAACTGGTTCCATGCTGTGCACGATAAACTTACGGAAAGACAAACCACCATTGCCACCGAACTGATTAAGGAAATCAAAAGTCGTCTCGATTTCTTGGTCGGCGTTGGCCTGGGATACCTCACCCTAAATAGCCCCGCAAGAACTTTATCGGGCGGAGAAGCGCAGCGTATTCGTTTGGCAACCCAAATTGGAAGCAAGCTGATGAATGTGCTTTATATTTTGGATGAGCCGAGTATTGGATTGCATCAGCGCGACAATGAACGATTGATTCAGAGTTTGCGGGATTTGCGCGACATGGGCAATACGGTTTTGGTGGTAGAGCACGACAAGGACATGATGCTTGCCAGCGATTGGTTGGTGGAGATTGGTCCTAATGCCGGCGTTCATGGCGGTCAGATCGTTGCCAGCGGCGAGGTCAAAGATTTTATTCAGTCCGATGCAATTACGGGCAAATACCTTCGCGGAGAAGACAGCATTCCTGTCCCTGAAAAACGAAGAAAGGCATCGACAGAAAAACTCAAATTAAAAGGATGTACAGGCCATAACCTTAAAAACGTGGATTTGGAAATTCCTATCGGCTTGTTTGTGGCAATTACCGGCGTAAGCGGTAGCGGCAAATCCAGTCTGATCAACGAAACCCTATTCACTGCAGCACACAATAAAGTCTATGCTTCCAGCTACAAACCCTTGCCATTTAAGAGCATTGATGGATTGGAACATATCGACAAGGTAATACGCATCGATCAGAGTCCAATAGGACGTACGCCTCGAAGCAATCCAGCTACTTATGTGGGTGTTTTCCAAGAAATTCGGAACCTTTTCACCAACTTACCTGAAGCAAAAATCCGCGGTTACAAGCCCGGTCGATTCAGCTTTAACGTCAAAGGCGGACGATGTGAAGCCTGCGGCGGCGGCGGAAAAAAGGTCATCGAAATGAACTTCCTTCCTGATGTTGAAGTCCTGTGCGATGAGTGTCAAGGCAAACGCTACAATCGTGAAACCCTCGAAGTACGATACAAAGGCAAAAGCATCAACGATGTCTTAGAAATGTCGATCGATACCGCCGTAGACTTCTTTGAGAACATTCCATTAATCCAGCGCAAGGTAAAAACGATGCAAGACGTCGGCCTGGGTTACCTCACCTTAGGACAGTCGAGCACAACGATTAGCGGCGGAGAAGCCCAACGCGTAAAACTTTCAACTGAATTGAGCAAGCGAGATACGGGGAAGACGCTTTATATATTGGACGAGCCAACAACGGGACTGCACTTCAACGACATTAAGCAATTGCTGGGCGTATTGAACATTTTGGTCGACAAAGGAAATACGATTGTTGTCATCGAGCACAACATGGACGTGATTAAGGTGGCGGACTGGGTGGTTGACATTGGACCTGAGGGTGGATCCGGCGGTGGTGAGATATTGGTATCGGGCACACCGGAACAGGTGGCAAAACACAAAGAAAGCCATACGGGCCGATTCCTGAAAATGGAATTAAAATAAGGTAAAACCCAAGTTGCGTTGTATTTTTGCAGTATGGATGCCAGCCCTCTGTATGCAATTTCACCCGTAGACGGTAGATATGCCGGCGGAACTAAAGATTTAAAACGATTTTATTCAGAAGCCGGACTCATTCAATACCGCATCCGCGTTGAGGTTGCCTATCTTTTTGCCTTGGCAAAGGTGATTCCAAATGTAGATTGGAGCGAACTTCTCAAACATCAAAATACCCTTACCAGTTGGTGCGAAAATCTTCCAGAAGTAGATGTTCAGCGCGTAAAAACCATCGAAAAGACAACCAACCACGACGTTAAAGCGGTTGAATACTGTATCAAGGAGAAAATGGACGCTCTGGGTTTACAGGCTTATAAGGAATGGGTTCACTTTGGCCTTACCTCTCAAGACATCAACAACACTGCGATTCCTTTGAGTTTTAAAGACGCGAGCATTGCTGTGATGATGCCGGCCCTTGATGAAGTGATTCAGATACTAATTTCTCAATCACAGGCTTGGAAAGATATTCCATTATTGGCCAAAACCCACGGTCAGCCCGCCTCTCCTACCCGCTTGGGCAAGGAATGGTATGTGTTTGTGGCCCGTTTGGAAGGTCAGATCAATCTATTGTCGAAACTCCCGTATTCTGCCAAATTTGGCGGCGCAACGGGGAATTACAATGCCCATCACGTGGCTTTCCCTGATACGGATTGGTTGGCTTTTGGCGATAAATTTGTGGGCGAAGATTTGGGCTTGTATCGCGTGCCTTTTACGACGCAAATTGAACCTTACGATTTCTTGGCTGCCCAGTTTGATAATTGGAAGCGCATCAATACGATATTGATTGATTTTTCTCGCGATGTGTGGACCTATGTGAGTATGGACTACTTTAAACAGAGAATCAAAGAAGGCGAAGTGGGATCTAGTGCGATGCCCCATAAGGTGAATCCTATCGACTTTGAAAATGCGGAAGGAAACTTAGGCATTGCCAACGCATTGTTTGAGCATTTATCGGCTAAATTGCCTGTTTCTCGTTTACAGAGAGACCTTACCGATAGCACCGTTTTGCGTAACATTGGTGTCCCATTCGCGCATACATTGATTGCGCTGAACAGCTTAATCAAAGGGCTGAACAAATTGGTCCTTAACGAAACGGCCTTGGAAGCTGACTTGAATAACAACTGGGCGGTGGTGGCTGAAGCCATTCAAACCATCCTAAGGCGCGAGGGTTATCCCAACCCTTATGAGGCATTGAAAGCGCTGACCCGCACTCACAGTAAAATCACTGCTGAAAGTATTGCCGATTTCATTACCGAACTGGATATTACAGACGCTGTAAAAAATGAGCTCAGACAAATCACCCCGTATAACTATACTGGAACGCATCCGAACTTGGATTGATTTTCTTTGGCAGTGGCTCACCGATCCAAATCGGGGATTCAAATGGCTGAAGAAAACATCATGGTTTGCTGGGATTGGCTTTGCTATATTTTTAATCGTTTGGATTTCCTGCCGAGGTCTTCTCCTTAACTGGGCTTTCAACAAGGCCGTAGTGAAATTGGAGAAAAAAGGCTATTCCCTCACCTGCAAAGAAAAAGGCTTTACTTGGTTGTTTGGCGTTCATTTGAAAGGTCTTGCACTCAATTACAACCAACAGATTCCAACGCCAAACGATACGCTTCCTCTAGCGCAACAATCAATCTATAAGTCACTTCCAAAAGCACCGGTTTTTGCCTGCGATGATTTGGCCATCGGACTAAACGTATGGAAATTTTGGGATATTGGTTTATCAGGTTTTGAAACGGAACAACTTTCCTTGAACCTCGTGAACCTCCCCAATTACTGCAATTATTGTGGTTTGATGGGTGGCGACGACAAACCCGATGAAAAGGCGAAACCAAGCAAAGACCCCATCGTAAGTCTGTTTAGACAACTCGAATCGTATATCGGCAAGGCCCCCAATCACTTGGAAATGCGCCAAACCCAAATGGCATTGACCGATACCACCGGTACTTTCTCCCTCCAATTGCCCAATACACTTTTCAAACACAAAGAACTGTCGATGCAGTTGCTCGCGACAAGCGAAAAAATCACCACCGAAAAGGAGAAAAAAGAATATCGCAGACGAAGAAAATCAGACACCGACACCCTACCCGCTACCACCACAAAATCGGTTCAGTTTGTGTTGCAGGGTAATATCGACAAGGATGATCTCACTGGTCACGTAAGCATCACACCAAGTAAAAACCAAAAATTCGTCTCTATCCCATTGGTATTAAATGGCTTGGGATTCCAAAAAGCCGATTTCGAGGTCAACGAATTGGGTGAGTCATTTGGTGCCATTCATGCCGATTTACGCGGTGGATTTGTGGGTTTGCAGGTAAACGACGAACGCATTTCTGATACTTTGGTTCAGGTAGATTCCGCCAACGGGAGATTTGTTTGCGATATCAAAGATGGCTTTTTTGAGCTCGATAGTCAGAGTTCTGTGCAGATCAACCACATCAACGCCAACGTTTTCGCCCAATACCAAGGTGGAAATAACCCCAAATACGCTTTCAATATTTACATGCCTCGACTCAAGGCGAACGATTTTTTCACCAGTTTACCGGTGGGCCTTTTCCGAAATATTGGAATTCCCCAAGCCACCGGAACCCTTAAATATCGCTTCCAGTTTGCCATGGAGCATGAAAAACCCCGAGATTGTATCTTGGAGAGCAAAATGTGGCCTAGTAAGGATTTTACGATTGTGAAATGGGGAAATGTGGATCCACGGATTATGAACGGCGAGTTCACTTATACCTATTGGGAGAAAGGCGACGTGGTTGCCCGTTTTCAGGTGGGTGAATCGAATGGGGATTTTACACGGATCGACAATATCAGTCCGGACCTTACACGATGCGTGATGCGCAGTGAGGACCCCGATTTTTATCATCACCAAGGGTTTTATATGGATGCTTTCCGCTCCAGCATCGCCCAGAACTACAAGCAAAAGCGATTCGCTCGCGGGGGTTCCACCATTTCGATGCAGTTGGTGAAAAACGTGTTCCTGGGCCGAAGAAAAACCATCGCCCGAAAAGTGGAAGAAATTCTATTAACCTGGTTGATGGAACGCCGTGCATTGGTTTCAAAATCCCGCCTTCTAGAAGTCTATTTGAACGTTATCGAATGGGGTCCCGGCATTTTTGGGGTGACTGAAGCTTCGCGATTCTATTTTCATAAGAACCCCATTGATTTGAATTTGGGAGAATGCACCTTCCTTGCCAGCATCATCCCGATGCCTAAAAAAGTTAGGTGGTTCCTCGATTCCAATGGTTGCGTTCGTGAAAACAATGGACATTTCAGTGCATTACGACGTCGATTATTGGCCAAAGACTCCGGAACGATAGACACCGCCATTTTTAAAGTGTGTATTCATCCCGATGCGTGGGCTCGACTCAAAGGCCCTGCTAAAAAGCGCGAAACCACCGAGATTCCCGATGAAGTATCGGAGGAAGGCGAACTGCCGCTGGAAGCCATCGAACAGGACGAACACGATTAATCAGTCAGATTGTCCATTAAATCTGCGCCCCATCCCACCTGATGGGTGTCATTCTGTCTTCAATAGCACTCGTATCCACAATGGAATCCGATTTGACAGGATTGGAGCATCATGAATTTACAACAATTTACCATCAAAGCACAGGACACATTGTCAAAGGCTCAGCAGCTGGTGATCGCCAACAAGCAACAGGCTATGGAACCGGTTCACTTGCTAGCCGCCATGATTACGGACGATGAAGAAACCCTGCAGTTTATCGCTGGAAAGCTCGGTGCAAACCTTGCGCGCATTGAACAAGCGGTAAATGCTTCTATTCAAGGTCTCCCGAAAGTTGAGGGCGGACAAGTATATTTATCACAAGCCTTGAATTCCGTGACCACTGCCGCTGAAAAAGCGATGGGTGAAATGAAGGACGAATTTGTAACCAATGAACACTTGTTGATGGGGATTCTGGAGGGAAAAGACGCCGCATCAAATATATTAAAGGACTCAGGCATCAAACGTGCGGATCTTTTAAAGGCGATTCTAGCCTTGCGCGGTGGAAATAAGGTAAATTCTCAAACCGACGAAAATCAGTTTAATTCCCTTAAAAAATTCGCACTTAACCTCAACCAAATGGCCAGAGAGGGAAAGTTGGATCCCGTAATTGGTAGAGACGATGAAATCCGTCGCGTACTACAAATTTTATCTCGCCGTACCAAAAACAACCCCGTATTGATTGGTGAACCGGGCGTGGGTAAAACTGCGATAGCCGAAGGGTTGGCGATGCGTATCATTCGCGGCGATGTCCCTGAAAACTTAAAATCCAAAGTAATTTACAGTTTGGATTTGGGGGCCTTGGTTGCGGGTGCCAAATACAAAGGAGAATTTGAAGAGCGTTTGAAATCCGTTGTGAAAGAAGTGACGGGTGCTGCGGGTGAAGTGGTACTCTTCATTGATGAGATTCACACCTTGGTAGGTGCTGGACGTAGCGACGGTGCTATGGATGCCGCAAACATCTTAAAACCTGCTTTGGCAAGGGGTGAACTGCGCGCCATTGGTGCCACTACCCTCGCTGAATATCAAAAGTATATCGAGACCGACAAAGCCTTGGAACGTCGTTTCCAAAAAGTGTTGGTGGAGGAACCCGATACCCAAGAAGCCATTTCCATTTTGCGTGGTTTGAAAGAGCGATACGAGGTTCACCACAAAGTACGTATCAAGGACGAAGCCATCATTTCGGCCGTGGAAATGAGTCAGCGTTATATCAACGATCGTTTTTTGCCAGACAAAGCCATCGACCTTTTGGACGAAGCCGCGTCTAAGCTCCGTCTAGAAATGGATTCTGTGCCCGAAGAACTCGATGAAATGAACCGCAGAATCATGCAGCTCGAAATCGAGAGGGAGGCTATCAAACGGGAAAGCGACACATCAAAATTGAACAAACTCAACGAAGACATCGCCAACTTAAGTGAAAAACGCAATGCCCTCAATGCCCAATGGGAAAATGAAAAAGGCGTATTGACGCAGATTCAGCAGAAAAAAGCCACCATCGAATCGTTAAAAATTGAAGCGGATCAAGCCGAACGCGACGGAAATTACGGTCGTGTAGCTGAAATTCGATACGGCCTGATCAAAAAGAACGAAGAAGACCTGTTTAGCTTGAGTTTGAAGTTGGGCGATTCTCGAAATGGTCAGCTTATGGTAAAACAAGAAGTGGATTCGGAAGATATCGCCGAGGTGGTGAGTCGCTGGACCGGAATTCCTGTAAACCGCATGTTGCAAAGTGAACGTGAAAAGCTTTTAACCTTGGAATTGGAATTACACAAGCGCGTGGTAGGTCAGGAAGAAGCGATAGCCGCCCTCTCCAATGCCATTCGTAGAAGTCGCGCCGGCCTACAAGACCCCAAAAAACCCATCGGTAGTTTCATATTCCTTGGAACTACGGGTGTGGGAAAGACGGAAGTCGCCAAAGCCCTCGCAGAGTTTTTATTTAATACAGACAATGCGATGGTTCGGATCGACATGAGCGAATACCAAGAAAAGCATACCGTAAGTAGATTAGTTGGAGCCCCTCCGGGTTATGTTGGATACGATGAAGGCGGTCAGTTAACGGAAGCCATACGACGTAAACCCTACAGTGTTGTATTGTTGGATGAAATCGAAAAGGCCCACCCTGATGTATTTAATATCTTGTTGCAAGTTTTGGACGATGGTCGTTTGACTGACAATAAAGGTCGCACTGCGAATTTTAGGAACACCATTATCATCATGACGAGCAATTTGGGCTCTGACGTGATTCGTGAAAAGTTTGAGCACATCGAGTCTGGGGATCGCGACGCCATTGTTGCTAGCGCAAAAAGCGAGGTCTTTGATTTATTGAAGCGCAGCATCCGTCCTGAATTCTTGAATCGTATCGATGAAGTGGTGATGTTTGAGCCTTTGGGTCGCAGCGAAATCCATCGAATTGTGGAATTACAGGTGGACATGATTGTGGAACGCTTGAAGGACAATGGCATTGCGTTGACAGTTACATCGGCGGCGGTGGATTGGTTGGCTCAGTTGGGTCATGACCCTCAGTTTGGTGCGAGGCCTTTGAAGCGGGTATTACAGAAGCGGATTTTGGACGAATTGAGCAAACAAATTCTGATGGGAAAACTCTTAAACAATGGAAATGTGACCGTTGATTTGGCGGGATCTGAGCTTGTTTTTGAAAGTTTGTAAGCCCTAACCCAAAGTTTAACATCTTTGGCAAACGATTTGCAAGGGTAGATCGTCTTTGAACCCTACCATGAATTTTCTATTCACCGCACTCAGTATACTTTTTGCTCCTGTCCAGGCATCTGCTGGGATGGCCGAGACAAAGCCCGATACCCTCTACCCTGTTTCTACGATTTTCAATAAGCAAAAATTTGTTTATCAACTCATTACCCAAGAGTACATTACCAACGAGAACGATTTCTTTTTGGATGTGAAATTGGACACTTGTTTTTTGATTTTTTCCCGAACCGAAGGCGTGAATACGTTTGAGATGGGCTATTACGGCGATGCAACGGGCGGCAAGCCATGGAAAAAAGCGAATAGCATTCAGCAGCAATCACTGCAGGTGAAATTCAACAGCAGGGGCGCGGTAGAAGAATTGGTGAACTGGACAATTTTTAGGGATGCGTTGTTGAGTGGTATTTCTAAGCAGGCGACAGCCAATTTGATCAGTTCAGAAAAGTTTGATGAGGAGCGGATGCGATTGAACAGCGAAAAAATCATTCGCCGTTTGGTGATGGAGGACATTAATTATTTGTTTGATTTGTGCGACGATACGATTCGTGAGGATGGCGAGTACATTCGGGTAAAGCCGGTACGATCTCCATTTAGTGGGGAGGACATGTATTTACAGGGGAATTTAACCACGGAACGACCAGCGGGCACGAAAAATACGGTGAAGATTTTCACTAAGAATGCCGCGGGGATTTACGAAAAGCCGATTTTATTGGAGGAGTGCAACGAGTATGTAAAAGCGGCAGCGGCCAATGGTTCTGAGCCCTTATCTGAGATTCAAAGGGTTGGTCTAAACAACGAGGTGGAGTATCAATACAATTCGGCCAAAAAGATTATTTCAAGGGCCATTTTCTCTGATGTGTTGGCCATCAATTTCCAGTCGAGAGGAAATATCCGCACCTACACCTTGTGGGATTCTAAATAAAAAAATCCCCTCGTTTGTTAACGAGGGGATTTTTAGAAGATGATTGATATCAGCGCGCTGATTATCCTTTCATGATCTGATCGAAGACAGCTTTGAAGCCGGCTGGATCATTCATAGCCAAATCGGCTAGGACTTTGCGGTTGATTTCAAGGGCGCTGCTGTTAAGCTTACCCATGAATTTGCTGTAACTAACACCGTTGATACGACAGGCAGCGTTAATACGCACGATCCACAAAGAGCGGAATTCGCGTTTCTTAACACGGCGGTCACGGTAGGCATAGGTTAAACCTTTTTCTACTGCGTTTTTGGCAACGGTCCAAACGTTTTTACGACGACCAAAGTAACCTTTGGCGAGTTTGAGGGTCTTTTTGCGGCGAGCTTTACTCGCGACGTGGTTGACGGATCTTGGCATATTATTTTAGTTTAGTGGCTTGAGCGGCGATCTATTACAAAGGCGCTTTTGTGCTCCGGCCAAAGTTTGTTTTAATTATTTTCCGATGCGAAGCATGAATTTAACGTTGCTCATGTTTGTAACATCAACAATCGCATCATTACCCAAAGCGCGCTTACGCTTGGTTGATTTCTTGGTCAAAATGTGATTTTTGAATGCTTTCGCTCTTTTTACTTTTCCAGATCCGGTTACTGTGAACCTTTTTTTGGCGCTGGAATTGGTCTTCATTTTAGGCATATCCTGAATTCTTATTTTTTAAACGTTTATTTTTTAACTTTTGGTGCCAAAATGATGGCAACCTTTTTTCCTTCTTCTTTGGGCTCCGACTCTAACTTAGCGTAGCCTTCGTCGATCAATACATTTGCATAACCCATCAACAAATCGATACCGCGTTGCTTGTAGATAATGGTACGACCTCTAAAAAACACATAGGCACGTACTTTATGACCTTGCTCCAAGAAATGCTTTGAGTGCTTGATTTTGAAATCGATATCGTGTTCGTCAGTATTTGGACCGAAACGAATCTCTTTCACCTCTTGCTTCACTGCATTTGCTTTGATTTCCTTTTGTTTTTTCTTTTGCTCATACAAGAATTTCTTGTAATCTACAATTTTACAAACTGGAGGATCGGCTTGTGGAGAGATTTCCACCAGGTCCAATCCCAATTCATAGGCAACTTCCAAAGCCTTGGCTGTGGGGTAAACATCCACAGGCATGTGCTCTCCTACCACCCGCACATTGGCAGCGGTAATTAGCTCATTGATCTTGTGGAGAGCCTCTTTCTTTACGAACGGTCTTCTGCTATATCCTGGTTTCATCTATTAATATATCAGCTAGTTGCTGAATTCCCATGGTACCCAAATCGAGACCGCCGTGCTTTCGAACTGATACTTGCTGTTCGTTGGCTTCCTTCTCTCCTACAATTAACATGTAAGGGATTTTGGCGATTTCGGCGTCGCGGATTTTCTTGCCCGCTTTCTCGGCCCGAGTGTCCAAGGAGGCGCGAATATCGTGCTTTTTTAAGAAATTTACAACCTCTTGTGCGTAATCTGTAAATTTATCGCTAATTGGCAATATCACGACCTG
>JBEGUW010000047.1:0-5242 GCA_041178665.1 Bacteroidota bacterium | reverse complement strand
TCTCCAGTTGATGTTTGTTTCTGTTAAGGAGGGTTCAAAGTCTCTGTAGAAATTCACAATGTCATCGTTCCCAAAGATACTTTGATCTTTGAAATGGATTTGCAGTTTGGCGATATTTGTTTTGTCGTTTGCGATGGTATTATGTACAATTAGGTACAAAAATAAGCAAACTATTTTACGGCAGAAAATAAACAATACTGCCAAAATCAAGATTTAAGCAATGGACTGGAAAAAACGCTGACGACAAACCCTATTCGTCGCTGTAAACTGACTCCTCTTCGTCGGAACCACTCACATCCAAAAACGCCCAAAGTGTTCTTGTTTTAACACCCTTGTTAGTAACTATAATTTGCCTCCACCGCGGGGGTCAATTCAAGCCGACGGAGTGGGTCAGTTTGTCCGACTACTCCAGTCAGCATCTAAATGATTGCACAAGCAACGCCCAACCACCCATCCAATAAATTGTTTAAATCTGCCGATATGTGGATTCGCCAAAATAAATTCAATTTCCCAAAAGTGAATTCGAAAACTTTTCGGCTTAAAAATGATCATTTACGATTTTTTGAGCGTTTTCAAAGTCCATAAATCAGAAAACTATCTTTCAAAACTGAACTTTCGTCGATGCAATTGAGGCACCCATCGGAAATCGATCATCGGACAATTTTGGCCTCAAAAATGGTCAAAATGTTTGAACCATGTTTGAACCGGCCAAAAACAGCAAGGCCCCAAATCTCTCTGAGGCCTTGATTTTACTGGGTCGGGATGGCGAGATTCGAACTCACGACCCCTTGCACCCCATGCAAGTGCGCTACCGGGCTGCGCTACATCCCGATTTGGTTGTTTGACTTGGCCGAAACCTAATCTCCCGGTAATAGTGTGCATGAGAACGGGTCACCTTTAAAGGGTTGCAAAGATAATCAATTCCTCGTATCCCAACAAACAACGCTACATTGATTCTGATTTTGTACCCATCAATTCTTTACAATATTTCACTAAGTAATACACCAATACCCTTGACCAATCCAATTTAAAAATCTAACATTGTTATACAATATTATAACATGATTTTAGCAATTTTAAAACATCATCCCCAGGACGGAAAGATCAAGTCGAAAGGATTTTCAATTCTATTGCTCACAATAATTGGTTCGTTTCTCCTACCGAACACAAGTATCGCTCAACGACTTTCACTCAAACAGCAAATGCTGATTGAGAAAACCATTCAACCCATCTTACAAGAAGAAGCAGGCAAACATGAAATGCTTATGGGAAAAGGCGCTTTTGTTCAGCTCGGACAGGACACCTTATTGAATATTCATGGACTACGATACCTCTTTAAAATTACTGGTGACACCGTAATTAGATTGGATAAATCTGTCTACCATGGCAGTAATTACTATCGATATCTCTTTGAATATAATGGTCGAATATTCACCCTGGGTGGCTACGGCCAATTTGTGACAAACAACAATCTTGAGAGTTTTAATTTCGATAGCAAAGAATGGTATTTGGTAAAAACCTCCGGACAAAAACCCTCATTTATCAAAGGATGCGTAATTAGAGTCAAAGACCAACTTTATCTTTTCAGCAACTCTTTGAGTGGAAATAGTATAGAAGATGATATTTCCGACCCCTACTTTTATCAACTCGATTTACCCAGTCTCACCTGGAAGCGATTCCCTATCGTTCAAAGCGAATTGCAAAATTTCCAAGCAGAAATCATCCTTTATACAACAGATTATATTTTGGTGTTAGACAATCGAAATGCCATGTTGATCCACCCTAAAACATTGGAATTTATACAAGTAACCCAAGAAGAACTGGGAATTAAAACATCGTACCAAAACATATCAGTAGACAACAACTCCCTTTTCTTCTCCAACGATATACACCATCCCAGCAATGAGAACCTCCCGGGGGTAAGCATGGTCACCTTTTGGAATAATCACAAATCCAAGGCTAAGAAAATCATCTTAAATCCTAGTTACTTTCAGCAATATCCCAAGGAAATTTCAATAGCAATCTTAGTTGGCGTCAATTTAATCGTTATCGTTATATTCATTTCCCTAAAGAACCGCGTCAAAAGAAAAAAACAAACACCCTTGATTCAGAGAATCATCCTGCACAATTCCAAAACCTTAACAACAGAGGAGTTGGACCAACTATTGGGAATTGACCATATGGAACTTGAAAGTAGGAAAGCAAAACGACATCGAATCCTCGCCCAAATAGACGTTGCATCGCCCGGACTGATAAATCGCATTAAGGACGAATCAGACAAACGACGATTTGTATACTTCGTGAGTCGCGATTGACCCACACCTCTGAACCTGCCTAAAATTCGCGTTTATCATCGGTAATCACCAACATGTGACCAATTATTATTTCTCACGAGAAGATATTTGCCGATATCTTTTCCCTTATGTTTCTTTCGATTTCCATCGCCGATGCCCTGTTGTGGGTCATTCAAATTCTGCTGTGGTGTAGTTGTATTTTCGGAGTAATTGCGATACTTCAATTTGCAAAATTGAAACTACCAATTCGCATTTTACCGTCTAAGCCGATGGCTGCCTTATCCGGCATAACTTTCCTAGTTTCAATGATTGGAATGGTGGCTTGTGAAGAGAAATTACTCATCGCTGCCGCCAGCGGCCATTGGAATTTTGGCGACTCATTTCAAAATGAATTACGCATCGACCTAAAACACAAAAAATACGAAATCAAGGAATCAAACGGGAAAATAATCGTAGGAAATACAACTACGCTAACCAAAAGTGATTCAACCGTAGATTCCCACCATTACTTGTATTTATTTGGCTATCCCAATGAAATGTCGTCCACAATGGTGGAATTCAAACCTCTGCATACTCCGCAACTCAAGCTCAAAAACCAAGTAGTACCCTGTAAATAGCGGTGCCATAGCCAATCTTACCTTAAGCGTGGGTTGGAATCCAGTTCGTAAAAACGTTTTACTACCTTTGATGCATGTTACATCCATGGGTCATTGCCGTACAATCGCAATTCCAAACAGAGGCCAATCCCATCGCCGCCCAAGCCATGTCGGCCTACATGAAAAACCATTTTCCGTATTTAGGAATTTCATCACCACAACGCACAGAACTGCTTAAACCCATCCTTCAAAAAGAAAACCTACCCGGCCATTCTGAACTACCTCAAATTTGTAATCAACTGTGGTCTCTTCCGGAAAGAGAATACGCCTACGCAGCGATGAGCCTGTTGGCCAAAATGCAAAAGCAATTAACGCCAAACGATATAAAATGGATCAGCTCCTTGATTACAGAAAGAAGTTGGTGGGACACGGTCGACAATCTTGCAGGGGGAATAATGAGCACCGTAGTTGTAAAAAATCCCGATTGCCTATGGTCAGAATTGGTGCCCTTGATCAGCAGCAACAACTTCTGGCTCAACCGCACCGCCATTATTGTTCAACTGCGATGTAAGCATCAAACCGACACTACTTTTTTAGAAACAGCGATCCTCCCGCACATGCATAGTAAAGAGTTTTTTATTCGCAAAGCCATTGGCTGGTCGCTCCGACAATATGCTAGAACCAACCCGAAATGGGTGATAGATTTTGTAAATCAATACGACAAGCAGTTGAGTGGACTATCCAAACGAGAAGCGCTAAAACACCTGTAAATCCTCTATTCGGTCTCTTTTCGAGAACTCAATACCCGTACCGCATATTCTTGAATCTTCTTTTCTCGATTCAACATCACCGTAACCGACTGATTAGCATAGTAATGCGTAATGATGGTCTCGGTTTTGAACAACCGTAACTTCCCTTTTTTCTTGGGCACTTCGATTTCCTTTTTGGCTTTTCGATGCGAATCCAATTGATATTTACACCGATACGTGCCGCTGCTGTCCTTGCTCACCGAGAATGATGCGGTATCAATCGTAATCTCCTCCTCTACTACCCCATCTTGATTTTTTTGAAACAAATCGTACAAATCTGCTTTATTGATTTGCGTTTTATCCATAAATCGGGGCGTAGACTCATCGAAGTACGACAACAACTCTTTGTGACTTCCATTGGCAAAAAGCTCGTAGAAGGTCTGTAAATAGGCGATAAGCGATGTTTTCTCCTCTGGTGTTACCAAGGTTGTGAGCATATTTCTGGCCGACTGGAAATAAACCCCGTTGGGATGCGCGCTGATGTATCCCTGCAACGCTTCCAAACTACCTGCGCGAAGAGCAATATCAAAGTCAAACGAATCAATCATCAGCTTGGCATCTTCGATATGCATACCTCCGGCAGCTTCCATGGCCAACAAATACCGACCCAAATTGGATTTATCGGGGGGATTCAATGCCGAATTCCACAGCTGTTCATCTTTCTCGTAAAGCGTTTTGAGTGCCTCACGGGCCATCGACCCGAACTTACCTTTAGGGAATTTTTCCAAAAAATGTTGGTACGATGGGATGCTAGCCTCCTGATTTGCCTCACTCCAAGCCGCTTGCTCTTCACTAAAGCTCTGGTAATAGACCAACATCGCCGCGATGCCCCCAACAAACAATAGGATTATCAGAATCCAAACCGACTTCCCTTTGGATTTTGAGCGTTGATTTTTCTGATCTATCTGGTCGATGATTTCTTGCGCCTCCGCCGATTCACCCATCAACTGAATAACTTTCTTCGCTTCATCGTACGCCTCATCCCGTCTACCCTTTTCAAAATATTGCTGGGCTTTGGCAAGTGTTTTTAGACCGATTTGATGCTTGATTTCCTTAGCCAGGGCTATGTTATTTTCCGAAGCATCCAACTCTAGGGCTTTCCGAATCAGGATATTGGCTTCATAAATTTCACCGAGAGCCAAGGCAGCTTTAGCCTTATTGTGCAGCAATTGGGCCGGATTCGGCTGATGCGATTGCTCCGTATGATCCACATCATTGGGCTGAAAAAAAGGATCGGGCGAATCACCAACATTCATGAGGTAAAATTACAATGCGATTGCGAGTCAGACAATACGCTGTGAACGAATGTAATTAAAAAAGAGAGGGGCGCCCTGCGGGCGCCCCTCTCTAATCATTCAATATACTTATCTACCCAATTACTTGGTGATAGTGATCTTTTCTGTTGCAACACGACTTCCACTCTGAACGCGAACCATGTAAACACCTTCACTCAAATCACGAGTGTCAATATTTACCAATCCGTTGTTCTGGGTATTGATCGACTTAACCGCTGCACCATTCATATTGGTTACTACAATGCTCA
>JBEGUW010000046.1:0-5446 GCA_041178665.1 Bacteroidota bacterium | reverse complement strand
ACATAAATCGACAGCAATTCTGCGCGATAATCGACAAGCGATGGCAATTCTATCCCCTCGGGGTGGTTCAGAAATAACCGGTATACGGACCTACAAATTGGGTTCAAACGCACTGGGCGATCGCCAACAAACAGTTTGCCATCTGCATTGAATCGCACCACTTCAAGGGGCTGCAGCAAACGCATGGGCTGATCACTTTGCAGCAATTTATGCAAACCGCCATCGCTGTGGCCTAGCATTTCGCCATAGCGGCTGAGGGTAATATCCAACAATTCCCGCATACCACGATCGAGCTGCAACGCATTCACTGTATCAAACAATCGCTGCATTTCCGGGGATATGATGGCTTTGTCGTTGCGCACCAGCCTCTGCAAATCTGCAACCACAGACTCAGGAATTGCCTGAACCACTGGATCGGGTTGATTCGACACCAGTGTATTGAAATCGAACTGTAAAAGACTCTTTTTGGGATCCCATTCTTGGGACTCCATGAATTCTTCTAGGTGAAGCGGATCAAGTTGCAGGCGCGATTTACGCACTGATGCCGAAACGTGAGAATCGCCCCGAAACTGTATAAATTCTGACAGCGCATCGGCAGGATCCACATCGCCCGGCAATCGCTCAAACTCAAAATGTCCGGGTTTCAGGTAAAACAAAAACGCCCCTTGTTGGAGGTTGAGACCAAACAGGGTATCAAGTTGCTGATACACCTCATCTTCTGAGGAAGTGGAGGCCACGATGAACAGGGCTTGCTGCTGCTGCACGCTTGTGAGCTTTCGAAAGCTGGGATAATAGACTTCCAAGTACTGCCGCAACCCTTCGGTAAAATTGGGATTTTGGTGCTGTGTGATGGCCGGCAGAAACACCAAATTGAGTCCACGACGTTGAAACCCCAGCTGCAGCGCGTAGAGGTTGTCTTGGAAAAACTGTCGGTAAGGCGTTTCTCCTTTTTGAACGTATAGGGCGATGATTGACATGGCTATCGGCGAAAAGTCAAAAGTACGGAATTCCATTTCAACAAGGTTGTCAATTTCGGGGGTGAGGCGATTTCGGGGCGAATTTTGAATCACGAAAGGAGACCAAATGATGACCACTACACTGAAAAGAAACACCACATTCATGCGTCCACAGACGCACACATTTGATTTTTACAAGGACAATACCGGCTGGTACATTGATTTTCCGGCATTCATTGAACAAGGACTGGGAACCAAGGGTGATTTGGCGATGGTTTCAGGGGCCGATGCGATGTTGGAGTATCTCGGACAAGGGAATAATCGCGTGCACTTGGTCTTTTCTAACATGGCGATGACAGATTATCGCTTTCAACTGAAAATGATCCATCACAACCAATGGGGTGCCACGTATTCAACCAATGTAGACGCCGTTCCTTTTGTCTGGCTTTGCAACGTGACCAAGGTAGTCTTTGGCGGCGCTCACCCCCGCGAAATCTTTGTGAAATAAACAAACACCACCGTGCTATCAATTCCATTGCAAGAAGGGCCCGCGAGGGCCTTTTTGCGTTTAATCGCTGAATCTAACCCAATAAGCCATTTCTTAAATGCCATTTTGCACTTTTGATTGTTAAACCTAAGCCTTAGTAAAAATAGCGCACAACCATGACTCGATCCAATTCATTGCGCACTTTGCGCAGCGTGATACCCACCGACGCCACCCGGAGTCCTTTGCCGTTGGAACAATTCCAAAACGATGTATTACGTCCGATTTTGAAGTTCCAAAACGATGCTTTCGTCTCCTATTTCAAGGCCCACATTGGCGATGCGATATTGCCCCAAAAACCTGTAACACTGGAAGCATTCATCAAAACGCGTTTGCAGAAGGACCTTGCCTTGCGAAACACCTGCATCGGGATGACGATTGGCTTGCTCACCGCCGAAGAACTCCCCTTCTATTTCGAACACAAAACCGAGCTCAACAAGCGCATCATTCAAATGCTCTGTCAGCGGCTGGTTGATCAATTATCTTCCTAAAAATGTAAAATTTCACACTTTTAGGTTCTTAAAAATGTAAATAAACACACTTTTCGTCGGTTAACTGAAAATTCACACTTCCGCGCTCAAATCGTTTGCCGATGCAATAAATAGATTTGAAACAGCATACAAAGGCATCACTTGCACATGATCGTAATGGGAGAAATTTTCCAATGATAACCTTACACCCCTCTTAGACTTTTTCTCTTCCATGAACAAAAACATACTTTGCATAGCGCCTTTCGTGCCCGCTTTTACTTCTATGGGGACAATCGTCTCTTGATTTTGAATCACGTAATCTACTTCGGCTTGACTATTCTTTGCTTCTCGATGCCAGTAATACAAAGCAGATCTTTCATAGCAATCGTTTGATTTCATCAGCTCTAAACCCACAAACAATTCGGCAATATTCCCTTTATTAACGACTTCGATATCGTCTTTTAACAACAGAGAAGCCACATCCAGACCCAATATCCGTTGGTAAATTCCAGTATCAAAAATCAACAGTTTGGTCTTCTTCGGATTTGACTCCGCCCCAATGGGAATCCCATTGCTCGACGAATGAGTTACCCTGTGTACCAAACCCGCCATTTCTAGCAGGTGTACCACTTGCTTAATCACCGGGCTAGTCAAAGTCGTAAAATCATTGGAGTACTTAAACTTGTTTCCAACTTGCTTTACAACACTATCAAAAACAGATTTGATGCTTGTTGGTGGTATCTGCCTTTTGTATTTTACAAAATCAGCTTGTATCGCGATAATTAAATCGTCCAGAATCCTTTGAACCTCCAATAAATCTCCATTTTCGACATATGTCTGCACAACCTGCGGCATCCCTCCAATAATCAAAAACTTCTTGAAATACATCTTCAGCTTTTCATGAAAAATAGCATTTAACGGTTTGTCGGAATTTGACTGACCTATCAGACCAACCAACGGCTTCTCATTTAAAGCTCCCAAAAATTCAACAAAAGAAAACGGGTACATGAACAAAGATCGAACCCTTCCCACCCCAAACGAAGGCAGTTCAGACAATGCAAATTCTAACAATGAGCCCGCCGCAATGACATGCAAATTCGGTTTTCTTTCATAAAAATATCGCAACTTAGAAATAGCAGGCAAACTCGCTTGTATCTCATCAAGAAAAATCAACGTTTTTCCTTCAATGATCGGGGTTTGTGTGATAATCGCTAACTGCTCTAACAAGTCATTGATATCCGATGTATTGGCAAACAAATTTTGGTATTCTGGCTGCTCATCAAAATTGATTTCAATAAAATGATCAAACTGTTTTGACAAATTCCTTACCGCCGTAGATTTCCCCACCTGTCTAGCCCCTCTAATCAACAACGGCTTTCTTGATGACGACTTCCGCCAAGCAAGCAATTCAACGTCAACTTTTCTTTCTATATACATCGGGAATATGCCGTTTTCAGACTAATAACATGACAAAAATACAAAATCCAAACCAATAAACAGCTCATTTTTACAAAAAACAAGACCGATAAACCACCTAAATTAACAAAAATCCAAACCAATAAACAGTCGAAATCAACAAAAAACAAGACCAATAACCAACTCCTACCCCGCGGTGCCGCGAATGAACTTGATAATTCCACCCATGAAAATGGCCTGATCGTCCCACATAGATAAGTGACTGCCGTTCGGACAATACAAAAACTGACCCTTCTGCACCGCCTTCGCCTGCCACTCCATCGCTTTGGGGTCCATGGTATCAAACTTGGCGCCAATCATCAGCGTGGGCACTGCAATTTCATGCAAACGGGATTTCACATCCCACCGCGCCAACCGACCGCTGATGCCGAATTCGCTGGGGCCTTGCATCATCGTATAGATTTCGCCATTGGCGTGTTTGAAAGCACTGTCGAGGGGAGCGGGCCATTGGGCTAACCGACAGATATGCTGCTTATAAAAGTGAGGCATGAGCAGTTCCATGTAGCGCGGATTGCTGAAATCTTGGTTCTTTTCGATGGTTCTAACTTCGGCCAACACCTTGGCATCCATTTGTTTGGCCAATACTTCGGCGGCGTATTTCCCGTATTCTGGCGCGCTGGCCATCATGTTTGAAACGATCAATCCTTTGAGGTTTTGCTGGTATTTGAGTGCGTATTCCATCGCCAAAATGCCGCCCCAGGAGTTGCCGAGCAAGTAAAAATTGGACGCATCCGCCCCGATGGCTTTCCGCACTTGCTCCACCTCTTCCACAAATCGCTCGGTGGTCCAAAGGCTAGAATCTTTGGGCTGATCGCTGTAGAACGACCCCAGTTGATCGTACTGATAAAACTCGAACTGTTCCTTGATAAAAAACGGCTCGAAGCATTGCATATACTCGTGGGTCATGGCCGGACCGCCGTGCAACAAAAGGATTTTGATTTTATCGTTCTGCCCAAATCGCTGCGTCCACACCTTAAACTCTCCCACCGGCGTTTGGATGGGAATGTGGGTAATGGCGGAGCTATCGGGGGGCCAAGGGGCTTGATTGTTGGCGGTTTTCTGGGCGATGTTCTGGCAGGACGTTGACAAGGCCAGCATCATCAGACACAATACGGCGATAATCAGGTTTTTGGGGCGATGTTGGGGGGGCATGGCTTGTGCAATAATATGTCGTTGGTCGTTCCCAACCATTGTGAAAATGAATACAACGGAATGTTGGTCATCCAAGATTGCTCCTCATAAGCCGCCAGAGAAGTCCGAATACATCGTGTGGGTTGGTATTTGTCGTAATACACCCGCAAACTCCTTGAGCGCACATTCAATCCCGATTTCACTTCGATGGGCACCACCCAATCCCCTCTCTGGATAACAAAATCCACCTCGGAAGTCCCACCTTCTGGAGACCAATAATAGCAAGCGATCGATTTTGCATTGATTTGCTGACAAACAAATTGTTCTGTAATCACCCCTTTAAACTCTTCAAAAAGTTCGTTGCCTTGGATGATGGATTGCTGAGAAATTCCTGCCATTGCCGCCAACAAACCCACATCATTTAAGTAAATCTTAAAATCGCTCCAATCGGCGTAGGCAGATATAGGAATTCCCGGCTTGGATATCCGCACCACCTTATGAATAAGACCCGCGTCTTTGAGCCAATCGATGGCCATTTCAAAATCTTTGGCACGGGCTCCTGTTCTTATGACGCTGTAAATAAATTTTGAATTCTCTTTCGATAACTGTCCCACGATGGACTGCCAAACCATCCGAATTCGCGGCAACTGCGCTATGGGCGCATGTTTAGAAAAATCATTTTCATAGGCCTGAATGATGTTTAATTGGATTTCTCGGACTTGAAAAAAATCGTTGTTAGTTGCAAATTGAAAAATCACTTCCGGCATCCCGCCCAAAAAACAATATTGACGCACATGTTGGCCAAGCTGATCACCAAAGGGTTTCAATATCTTGGGATCGTTTGCTTGTATCGCATAGAGCAACGAATC
>JBEGUW010000045.1:0-20777 GCA_041178665.1 Bacteroidota bacterium | reverse complement strand
GAACTCTATTTCTTAAATCAGTATTTGAAAAAATACGCCATCCCCATGAGTTTGGGCATTTTGTTTGTTTTGCTCACGAACATTTTCTCAGCATCCGTTCCAGTTTTGGTGCGAGTGGGCTTGGATGAGGCCTTAAAGCAATCTGTTTGGATCAGCGGCGCTGGTGATTCTTTGGTGATGGGGTTGATTTTTAAGACAGCCTTAATTTTTGGCGTGGCAATCTTATTTGTATCAATATTACGCGGTATTTTCATGTACTACATGCGTCAAACTCTCATTGTGGTTTCGCGCAAAGTGGAGTACGATCTAAAAAATGTTCTATACGATAAGTACCAGCAGCTCGGAGAAGCATTTTATCGAAAACATATGACAGGTGATTTGCTCTCTCGAATGAGCGAAGATGTCTCCAATGTGAGAATGTATATTGGCCCATCGATTATGTATTTCGCCAACATGCTTTTCACGTTTGTTGTGGTGATTTATCAAATGGTTCAAGCCAATGCTAGTCTAACGCTTTGGGTGTTATTGCCACTGCCGATTTTGTCGGTTTCCATTTATCAAGTGAGTAAGCGGATGAATCTCGGCAACAAAGTGATTCAAGAACAGTTGTCATTGCTTACAGCTAGCGCCCAAGAAACTTTTGCGGGGATACGTATCATCAAATCTTTTGGTATGGAAGCTACTTTCAGTAAGAAATTTCACGAAGAAGGCGAGGAATACAAACGCAGAAACATGGATTTGGCGAAAATCAATGCGATGTTTTTCCCTTTGATGTTATTGTTAATGGGTTTGAGTACGTTGTTGGTGATTTATCTGGGCGGAAAGGCGGTAGAAGAAGGCACATTTACACCGGGAAATTTGGCGGAGTTCGTGATCTATTTAAATATGTTGATTTGGCCGGTTGCGAGTTTGGGTTGGACAACCGCGTTGGTTCAGAAGGCTGCAGCAAGTCAAAAGCGCATCAACGAATTTTTACAAGCGGAATCGCATCAAAAAGAATCGGGCAAACCGTTTTCATTGTCTAATCAAATCACAGTCAATAATTTATCATTCACCTACGAAGGCAAAACGACAACCTCCTTGAGTGGGATAAATTTCACAATCAGCAAAGGTGAAATTATCGGAATTACAGGAAAAACGGGGTCGGGCAAATCAACCTTGGCTCAGATGCTCGCGGCGATGTATTATGGCAATGCCGAAGTCAAATCTATATTATTTGATGGGGTTCCACTGGCTGAAATCGACTTAACAGATTTTCGCAGGAACTTGGCTTACGTGCCTCAGGATGTATTTTTATTTTCGGAGTCGATAAGAGAAAACATTGCCTTTGGATTGGAAGATGGCAAAGCGAGTGATGAAGAATTGCAGAGGGCGGTTACGGCATCGGGGTTGCTAAACGATATATCTCAATGGCCTCAAGGGTTAGAAACTATATTGGGCGAACGCGGTGTAAGCCTATCAGGCGGTCAAAAACAAAGAGTAAGTTTGGCTCGGGCGTTGATCAAAAAGGCGCAATTTTATATTCTTGACGATTGCTTAAGTGCTGTGGATTCTGAGACGGAACGAAATATTATTGATCAGTTGCAGGCTTGGTTAAAACAGAGCACGGCGGTTGTGGTTTCGCATCGCATCGCTCCATTAAAAATGGCCCATCGCATCTTGGTATTGGACGATGGTAAGCTTACGCACATGGGCACACATGATGAATTGCTTGTGAGTTGTGAATACTACAAAAATTTAAATGATAGCCAAAGTGCTGAAAACCAATCAGAAGGGGTGTAAAATTGTAGTTTTGACACTTCTGAAAAAATTATAATAATTTTATATACACAACCTCAATAATTTTTGCATATTTGCCATGAGAAATTATTTCTCTGACTAAAAAGAAGATGATGCAGGAAGAAAATTACAACAGAGATTCGCAAGAAGAGATCTTTTCAAAGCGAGTTCGTGCTGGAAAACGTACTTACTTTTTTGATGTAAAAGCTACGCGTAACAATGATTATTACATCACGATTACGGAAAGTAAGCGCAGTAAATTCGACGATGGCAATTTTGTTAAAATGAAGATTCATTTGTACAAAGAGGACTTCAATAAGTTCAGTGATGGCTTGGCTGAAACCATTGGTCACGTAAAAACCACGTTGTTGCCTGAGTACAATTTTGATGAGTACGATCGTCAGGACGACGATTACGCTTCGTAATCCTAGAATTACCTAGTTTTTTTATCGGACGGGTTTTGCCCTTCCTTTTCCTATTTTTGTACAGTGTTTAAACGTGTATTTTTCTACGGGATTGCTTTTGGTTCATTGAGCGCCTCTATGTTATTGGTTCAATATCTCAATGGTTTGTATCGTTCCAATTCTGCAGCAGCCTTTTTCCCTATGTTTTTTAATTTGGTGATTCCGGGTGTTGGAGTTTATCTGTTTGTGAAGAGTTTGATGAAACAGCAAGGTGATACTCCAATAAATATGGGCAAAGCCTTGTTCTTGTCCTTGATGATGTCGCTCATTATGGCTGGAACAAACATTGCTGCTTATCAGCATATTTATAACAACAAAAAGGAAATCATACAAGATTGGCGGTCGCTTCAATATGCCGCAATCGACAAGTCGGTTGATGGGGATGAATCTGTATTGGTAGCAGATAAGGCAAAGCAAAAATCGACGTTAAAAGAGAATTTTGAGGTTAAAATTGGTCCATCTGCGTTTGGCGGTTTTGAGTTGATGATGTGTGTTTCCACCGGAATGGTTGTATGTCTGATAGTTTTTGTTTGGAACTACAAGCAAACATCATAGTTTCGTAGCGTATGAGGAAATTTCTTACGATACTGTGGTTGGTTTGGGCGGGCCTTTGGTTCGTAGTGGTATTTCTATTGATTTATATACCCTTGTTATTTCTGTTTATTTCACCCAAAACGTACAGGTATGCCCACTATTTACGTCGGTTTTGGGGTACAACTTGTTGCTATTTGGGGTTTATCATACCCAAGGTGATATATGAATCGCCATTGCCAAAAAATCAGCAATTCGTATTTTGTGCAAATCATATCTCTTACATTGATATTGTATGTTGTGGAAGTTTATTACCTGGGTTTAACTTCTTTATGGGTAAAGCTGAACTTGCAGAGATTCCACTTTTTGGCATTTGGTTTAGAACTCTAGATATTGCTGTAAAGCGTTCTAGTATCAAGGGATCATATAGAGCTTACGTAGAGGCAGGCGAGCAAATGGATAGATTGGGGGCTAATCTTATTATTTATCCTGAAGGCCGTATTCCTCAAGATGCACCAAATATTAAATTCCCATTTAAAGTTGGGGCATTTCGTTTGGCCATTGAAAAGCAAGTGCCGATTGTTCCAATAACATTGCCAGACAATTTGGCCCGTTTTGATCTTGATAATTTTAAGGGATCGCCAGGAAAAATGAGGATGTTTGTGCATACACCGATTGAAACCAAAGGTTTGTCGTTGGAGGACATACCCGCACTGCAACAAAAGGTCTATGATGTTATATCTTCACAACTGAAATCGGTAGGAGTATTATGAAAATCACAGAACAACGCGTTAAGGAATTGGCCCATTTGGCAAGATTGCGATTTGAAGGCCCTGCATTGGTAAAGATGCAAGAGGATCTCGAGAAAATCTTAGGGATGTGTGAACAGTTAAAATCTGTTGATACGGAAGGGATTGAACCGTTGATTTATCTTACAGATAGTCATACGATTTTACGAGATGACGTTATTGTTCAGACCATCACCCACGAGGAAGCGTTAAAAAATGCCCCCAAGAGTGATAGCGATTTCTTCCGGGTTCCCAAAGTAATCGACGGCAATGTCTAGGGCATTAATATCGTTATCTAACATTCGCAAGACTTATGTTTTGGGCGCGCAGACGGTACATGCTCTAAAAAAAATCGACTTAGATATTCAAAGAGGTGAATATGTGGCATTGATGGGACCTTCTGGTTCTGGCAAGAGCACATTGATGAATGTGATAGGATGTTTGGATACGCCATCGCAGGGGGAATATTGGCTCAACGACAAGGAGGTCAGTAAGATGAGCGATGTGGATTTAAGCAAGGTTAGAAACGATGAAATCGGATTTGTATTTCAAACTTTCAATTTACTTACGCGTCTAACGGCATTAGATAACGTTGCTTTGCCCTTGGTATATGCGGGAATACCGCTAAAAGAACGAAATGAAAGGGCTGCTGAAACCTTAAATAAGGTAGGACTAGGCGATCGTTTTCATCACAAGCCCAACGAATTATCGGGTGGTCAAAGACAGCGGGTTGCTGTGGCTAGGGCATTAATCAACAATCCCAGTTTATTGCTGGCCGATGAGCCTACGGGAAACCTAGATACACAAACATCGCATGAGATTATGGCGTTGTTTGAAGAAATACATGCTGCGGGAAATACAATTGTGTTGGTTACACACGAAGAAGACATCGCAAAGCATGCAAAAAAAATCGTGCGCCTCAGAGATGGACTGATTGAACCATGATTTCACCTGTAATCAATTGGTATTTTAAGCAACGCAGTCAGGACTTGCGTGAGAATTTGGATCGCGCCAATCTGAAACAAGAAGAGTTGTTTGTAGAATTGATTGAGCGGTTGTCGAATACGCGTTATGGTGAAAAGTATCAAATTTCTGAAAAAACTACCTATGAGGATTTTTGTGCCAGGGTCCCTGTGGTAGTATATGAAGATTTAAAGCCTTGGATCGATCGCAATATGGCAGGTGAGCAGCAATTGTTGTGGCCTAGCGATATTGTATGGTATGCCAAGAGTAGCGGAACAACGAGTAATGTCGCGAAGTTTATCCCCATGAGTTTTGAGAGTTTGGAATACAATCATTACGAATGCAGCCGAGAAACGCTGACACAATATTGTGGCTTTTACCCTGAAACAGAGATTTTTAAAGGCAAGGGCTTGCTGATTGGCGGAAGTCATCGTGTGAATGAGTTAAATCAAAATGCGTTTTATGGCGATTTGAGTGCTGTTTTGATGAATCACTTGCCGGCTTGGGTGAATTGGAAAAGTACGCCAGACATGGAAATTGCCATGATGGAAAATTGGGAGGAGAAATTGGAGAAAATGGCACAATCTGTTTATCAGGAAAATGTGACAAGCATGAGCGGTGTTCCCACTTGGACGATAGTTTTGCTCAATCGATTGTTGGAAATTACAGGGAAGAATAACATCCTCGAAATATGGCCGAACTTAGAGCTCTTTTTGCATGGGGGTGTGAGTTTTGAGCCTTACAAAGATCAATTTAGGTCGCTGATTCCTTCAGATAAAATGCATTACTTCGAAACCTACAACGCCAGTGAAGGGTTTTTTGGGTTGCAGGCATCGCCGAATAAATCAGATTTGCTTTTGATGACGCATCACGGAATTTTTTATGAATTTTATCCGGTTTCCAAAGGCCCTGACTTCATTATTCCTTTGAGCGATGTAGTGATTGGAGTGAATTATGCCATGGTGATAACCACTGTTGGTGGACTCTGGCGATATATTATAGGCGATACAATCATCTTTACGGATACCAAGCCTTACACCTTTAAAATTACTGGTAGAACCAAATTATTTATCAATGCTTTTGGGGAGGAGTTGGTGATTGAAAACGCCGAAACTGCCATCGCAATTGCATCAAAGGAAACGGCAGCGATTGTAACGGATTATTCAGCGGGACCTATTTATTTGTCGGATCAAGCGGATGCGGGTCATGAATGGCTGATCGAATTTAGCAAGGAGCCCACGTCGTTAGGGGAGTTCACTCGTGTTTTGGATTCTGCGTTAATGGCTGCCAATGAGGACTATCAGGCAAAACGACAAGGGGATATCGTAATGAAGTTACCCAAGGTGATTTCGGTGCCGAAGAACACGTTCCACGATTGGTTGAAATCGAAAGGAAAGTTGGGCGGACAGAACAAAGTGCCACGTTTGAGTAACGATCGTAAGGTGATTGAGGAAATCAAGGCCTCTATGGGTTTACTTTAAGGGTTAAAATCGTATTTTTGTCTTTTAAAGACCTATGTACGGAGCCATTCAACAACACTTGGCGGCTGAGCTGAAAAGCATCGAAGAAGCCGGATTATTCAAAAAAGAACGCATCATTACAACCCCGCAAGACGCCGTAATCAAATTGGCAGATGGTAGTGAAGTGGTGAATTTTTGCGCCAATAATTATTTGGGCTTAAGCAGTCATCCGCGGGTTCTGGAGGCAGCCAAACGAGCCATCGATTCCCATGGATTTGGTTTGAGCAGTGTGCGTTTTATTTGCGGTACTCAAGACATTCACAAGGAGTTAGAGGCCAAACTTGCTGAGTTTTATGGCACTGAGGATACCATTTTGTACGCCGCAGCGTTTGATGCAAACGGAGGTCTTTTTGAACCTTTACTGGGAGAACAGGATGCAATTATTTCGGATAGTTTAAACCATGCTTCAATTATTGATGGCGTTCGTTTGTGTAAGGCGATGCGCTTTCGCTACGAAAACAACAACATGGCCGATTTAGAAACCCAATTGATTGCCGCCCGTGAAAAGGGTGCTCGCTTTATCTTGGTGGTTACGGATGGCGTTTTCTCGATGGATGGTTATGTAGCTCAACTCGATAAAATTTGTGATTTGGCTGAAAAATTTGATGCGATGGTAATGACGGATGAATGTCATGCCGCCGGATTTATCGGCGCTACCGGTCGCGGAACACCTGAATATTGCAACGTGATGGGTAGAGTTGACATCATCACTGGCACTTTAGGAAAAGCTTTGGGTGGTGCCATGGGTGGTTATACTACTGGCAGGAAGGAAATTATCGAACTATTACGTCAGAGAAGTCGCCCTTATTTGTTCTCAAATTCATTGGCTCCAAGCATCGTAGGTGCGAGCATCGAGGTATTGAAAATGTTGAATGAAACCACATCGTTGCGCGACAAATTGGAGGAGAATGTAAAAAGATTCAAGGCTGGAATTAAGGCCGCTGGTTTTGATATTAAGGACGGCGACAGTGCCATCGTACCCGTAATGTTATACGATGCGAAGCTGAGTCAGGATATGGCGAATGCTCTGTTGGCAGAGGGAATCTATGTCATTGGATTTTTCTTTCCTGTGGTACCAAGAGATCAAGCGAGAATTCGTGTTCAGTTGAGTGCGGCGCATGAATTTGAGCATATCGACAAGGCAGTTGCAGCATTTACCAAAGTGGGTAAAGCATTGGGTGTAATAGCCTAAATCCCTATATTTGTCTTTTAAGCAAAATCAAACATGTCTATTTGGAGAAAGAAATCGTTAGATGCATTATTGCAGCAAGCTCAAGGAAGCAATTTGAAACGCACATTGGGCGCGGGCAGTTTAATCGCATTGGGAATTGGAGCAATCATTGGTGCTGGATTGTTTGTTAGAACAGCTGCGGCAGCTACTGATGCTGCTGGCTCTGGTGTAACATTATCGTTTATTGTTGCGGCAATTGGCTGTGCCTTTGCCGGCTTATGTTATGCAGAATTTGCTGCGATGATACCCATTTCGGGTAGTGCATATGCCTACAGTTTTGTTACAATGGGCGAGTTGGTTGCATGGGTAATAGGTTGGGCACTAATTATGGAATATGCATTAGGAGCTGCTACGGTTTCAATTGCATGGAGTGAATATTTAAATAATCTGCTGGGGAATTCGATACCCTATCAATGGTGCCACTCGCCGTTTGAAAAACTCTATCAAGCATCGGCGGATGTTATTACACAAATCCAAGCGTTGCCAGGGAACTGGATAGGAATAGAGAAAGGCTTTTTAAACGCGGATCAATTTGCAAAACTGCCGGCAGATATTGTTTCTCAAGTTACAGTAACATCGGGCATTATGAATATTCCTGCGCTGATAATTCTATTGGCCTTAACGTTGTTATTGATCAAAGGAACCCAAGAATCGGCAACAGTAAACGCTGTTATTGTATTTATTAAAGTAGCTATAGTTTTGGTTTTTATTGTGGTTGGATGGCAATTCATCAAACCTGAAAATCATACGCCTTATTTAATCCCAGAAGGGACAATTGGTCACGAAGGCTTCTTTAAATGGGGTTGGGGTGGTGTACTTGGAGGCGCTGCAATTGTATTTTTTGCATTTATTGGATTTGATGCGGTGAGTACAACAGCGCAAGAGGCAAAAAACCCGAAAAGAGATATGCCAATCGGTATTTTGGGGTCCTTGGCCGTCTGTACGGTTTTATATATTCTTTTTGGCCACGTTCTAACTGGAGTAGCTCATTGGAGTGAATTTGCTACTGCTGGTAAAGAAGCATCTGTTTCGTACGTGATTAAAACATATATGAGTGGATATGAATGGCTTGGCACAAGTGTAACATTGGCAATTTTGGCAGGATTTTCTTCTGTAATATTAGTAATGTTAATGGGCCAAAGCCGAGTATTTTATTCAATGAGTCAAGATGGTTTAATTCCCAAAGCCTTTGGTGAATTGCATCCCAAATACAAAACTCCGTTTAAAGCAAATTGGATTTTATTCATCTTTGTAGGGGCATTTGCGGCATTTGTTCCTGGCAGTATTGCAGGCGATTTGACCTCATTCGGAACGTTGTTCGCATTTGTTTTGGTTTGTATTGGAATATTATTGATGCGTAAAACCAATCCAGAGTTAGCAAGACCTTTTAAAACACCGTTGGTGCCTTTAGTGCCAGTGTTGGGTATTTTGGTTTGTACAGCAATGATTATCGCCTTAGACGCATTCACTTTGAAAGCAGCGGTGGTTTGGATGCTTGTGGGTTTGGTAGTTTATTTTGCCTATTCTCGTAGGAACTCCAATCTAAATAATAAACCTTAAGTCTTACCCATATTTCTGAAAAGGCTTGGTAACCCCAGGCCTTTTTTGTAATATTCCGTTTTAAGGAGTATGAGCGCAACGAGAAAATTGGGATTGTTTGATTCTACACTGCTGGTTTCTGGCAGTATGATAGGGAGTGGGATATTTTTGGTGACATCCGACATGACAAGGCAGTTAGGCAGTGGGCCGCTGGTATTGTTGGCATGGCTGTTAACGGGAGTGATTACGCTCATGGCAGCGCCGAGTTTCGGCGAATTGGCGTCGATGATGCCCAATGCCGGCGGACAGTACAATTTCGTTACGCGTATTTATGGAAAACGGATGGGATTTGTTTACGGTTGGGCCGTATTCTCAGTCATTCAAACGGGTGTAATTGCAGCCGTTGCGATGGCTTTTGCAAAGCATTTGGGCATTTTTACTTGGAACCATGAAAAGGTGGTTTTCAGTTTTGTATTATTTGGCGCAACGTTCAAATTACTCGCAGGCCAACTCATAGCCATTGGAAGTATTTTCTTGTTAACGCTGATTAATAGCCTCGGTATCCAAGAGGGAAAATGGATACAGCGAATATTTACATTGGCCAAGTTGATCGCATTAAGCGCATTGATTATGGGTGGCCTTTATGTTTTATTCGGCGGAAACCTAAACGGTGTAAAAAATTATTTCTGGGAGAATATGTCGTCCGGGGCCTCTCACTTTGTATTGCTTGATTCCAGTGCAAAAAATGTAAATGGCGCCCAACTTCATGAGGTTATTCCTCAATGGCAATCCCTCGCCGGTATTGGATTATTATTGGCATTTGCCAGCGCGATGGTTGGGAGTTTGTTCTCCTCTGATGCGTGGCAAGGAATTACATTCATGTCGGGCGAAGTAGAAAACCCAAGCAAGACAATCCCCAAAGCTTTGCTTTACGGCACTTTCATCGTTACGGTGGTGTATTGCCTTGCAAATGTGGCATACATGGCCGTATTGCCGCTAAAAGGGCTCAATTTGGCCGAGGCAATGGCTGCTGTGGGTCCCAACGGATTGTCGGACAACTTGGTTTTGGGAATTTCCCATGCCGATCAGGATCGTGTGGGAGTTGCAGCATCGTCGGTTTTAATGGGATCTGCCCAAAACGCTGAGGCGGGACTCATGGGGTTGATATTCATGGCCACATTGATTATCGTAAGCACATTTGGTTGCAACAATGGTTTGATTCTAGCTGGAAGTCGATTGTACAAAGCCATGGCGGACCAGGGCTTATTTTTCAAAAGTGCGGCAAAACTCAATCGTAAAAATGTCCCCGCAAATGCCCTATGGATGCAGGCTTTTTGGGCAAGTGCCTTGTGTTTAAGTGGTACCTACGGCGACCTGCTTAGTTATTGTACGTTTGCCTCGCTGCTGTTTTATATCATTACCGTAGCAGGAGTTTTGATCTTGAGAAAGAGAGAACCCGATGCCGAAAGGCCCTACAAAGTCTGGGGCTACCCTTACCTACCCATCATCTATTTGATTGTTGCAGGCTTTGTTGCTCTTGGAATCATCGTAAGTCAGTTTTCAATTGCCATTACCGGCATTGGCATCGTAGCATTGGGCTGGCCAATCTATTCGATTTTTTCTAGGCGAAATCAATCAACCTAAAATATCAACTCAAATTAGAGAATTCGTAGCTCGCTTCGAAATCGAAATGCTTCTTTCGTAAGTGTGCTTGGGCCCTCAAATTGGGCAACAAATCGGTAAATTGATCCAAGTATAAACTCTGATCGCCATCGCTAAGCGCTTCTTCAGGTTGGTTATGCACTTCGATGATAAGTCCATCCGCACCTGCCGCAATCGCCGCTAATGAAACCGGTTTTACCAAATCCCGAAGGCCAGTTCCTTGGCTCGGATCCAAAATAACAGGCAAATGACTTAATAACTTTACCAATGGGATGGCGGCAATATCCATCGTGTTTCTGGTAGCGGTTTCGAATGTTCTAATGCCACGTTCGCAGAGAATCACCCTGTCGTTACCACTGCTAACGATGTATTCAGCTGCCAATAACCACTCTTCAATGGTACTGCTCATGCCTCTTTTTAGCAACACAGGCTTTCCGCTTTTTCCTAATGCTTTGAGCAATGGATAGTTCTGCATATTGCGTGTTCCCACTTGAAGGATATCGGCGTACTCACAAAACTCATCGATTTTATCCAATCCCATGATTTCGCTCACCACGGCTAATCCATACTTGTCGCCAGCTTCGCGGAGTAGTTGTAAGCCCTCTGTTTTTAACCCTTGAAATGAATAGGGACTTGTACGCGGTTTGTAAGCGCCACCCCTAAGAAATTTGATGTTTAATTTGGATAGGTACTCGCTAATCGTAAAAATTTGTTCCCTATTTTCAACAGCACAAGGACCTGCAATCATCACCAATTCTTTTCCAATGCAAACGCCATTGACTTCAAAGGTGGTGTCTTCCTTTTTCCATTCTCTACTTACGAGTTGATATGGTTTGCGATTTCCCATGCAGATGTAACAATGAAATACTATTTGGGTTTGGTATAGGTGATAATCAATTTCGTTTTTGAATGGTCGATGGCTGCCCGCGCACCAATTACAGGGTTGTCCGTGGGTACGGCAAAATACAATCCCAAATTATTATCTGTACCCCTAAAAGCCATGTCATTCAACACATTTTGCATGTGCCTGGTAATGTCAAATTGATAATATCTACCCTTGTCGTTAAATACCCCGCCAAACTTTGTGGGTGCTGCAAGTGCGTCTTCCACCAAACGATTCCTGTCGCTGTTGCGCGATGTGGGTTGAAACAAATTCATTCGGGGTGGTGCAAAATAATTGGCGTTTGTATTATCGTCCACGTAGAGTCTCAAGGTGGCGTTGTTAATGCCGACATTGTTTTCACCATTTGTTCCGCTTTTCACCAAATTCAACAAATAGGGGATTTCAATTTTGGTTTTTACGCCGTTCAACGACTGAACATAGGTGGTGTTGTAATGTTTGTTTGGCTGACGTAATTGGGCTTCAACAAATTCTGGGTAAGGACCCGTTTCACTGTTGTTTACGATGGTAGATCTTGAATCAAAGCCAAAGATATAAGTACTTGTATCGTTGTAATACAGTAAAATTTTAGCGCGATAGTTGATGTTAATGGCATTTGCTAGGTCGAGGACTCCAAATCCACCTTCCCCTGGGTTTAATTCATCGTTTTGAGGCACAATCGCGATGCCGTTAAAGTGCTTCAATAAACCTTCGTTGGTTTGATAGGCTTCCGCTGGCATTTGTTGCAGCTGTCGTGCGAATTCTTTACTCAACTTGATCAATAAACCTGGCTTTAACCCCATTTTGCCTTTTTGATATCCAATAGAATCAATTTTTTGTCGGTAAATCGTCCCATAGTAGTCCGTTGCCACATTCTTATTTACCTTGGGCTTGCTTTGTTTTTGATAGTAAATGTTTGACCCAGTGATAGTTTCGTCTAACTCGTAAATTTTGATTTGTTGTTTGGTGAGAGAATTTCCGTAAAAATTAAGGCCGTCCACCAATGGGATGTACAACAAGGCTGAATCAGGCTCGATAGCATTAGGAAAGTTGTTTTCTGGTGCCAAAATATTCATCTTGGCATAGATGCTCGCCTTGCTCTTGCCCAACAACGGGTCATGGAACTCACCCAACAAAACATAAGTAAGGTTATTGGCTGGCAAAGAATCTTCCAAAACGGTAGAGGCTTTTAGCGTAAACGTGTCGGTCCTGAACAAAGTTAACTGATCCATAGAATCTTGACCGGTGATAACAATATTCCCCTCATTGCGTTTACAAGCCGAGAAAGCCGTTAAGAATAAAAAAGCGAAAAGTAAGCTACGAAGTGTCACTGTTTGTGCGTAGAGTTAAGCAAGTAGCTGTTCGTACAAAGTGCCATATTGAGTACCTGCATCCTCGTCGCTATGGCGCATAACGATCTTATCTGCGATATGTGCTTCAACAACGCGGTGACCTTCTTCACAGTTTGTTACAACTGCATCGGAATGTATTACGGCACCAATATTCATAGAATTCACGGAACCATCAGAAAAACACTCCATGCAATTATCATCGAGTGAATTTAAACTGGCTTTACGCGCAAAATCAGCACCTAAATTGATGCTATCTTCATCGCTATAAACGCTATAGACAACCTTGGTGTTTTTAAACACAGGCTCGTCTTTGTAAATGGTCTTTAAATACATCGGGATTAGGCTTGTCATCCAGCCCTGACAATGAATAATATCTGGAGCCCAGCCCAATTTTTTTACCGTTTCCATAACGCCCTTGCAAAAGAAGATCGTGCGCTCGTCGTTGTCATCGAACAATTTACCCGCCTCGTCTCTAAACACATATTTGCGATGGAAATAATCTTCGTTGTCTAGAAAATAGACCTGCATCTTGGTTTGCGGAATCGATGCAACTTTGATGATCAAAGGATTGTCGTTGTCGTCGATGGAAATATTAATTCCACTCAATCTCACAACTTCATGCAAACGATTTCTACGTTCGTTAATGACGCCAAATCGGGGAACAAGAATTCGAATTTCATTTTCTTGCTCTTGAAGTGCCTGAGGCAGCATTCGGGCAACTGTTGCTAAGGGTGATGTCTCGAGGAAAGGAGACATCTCAGAACTCACAAACAGAACGCGTTTTTTGGTTTGGGTCATGGTTTTATCTAGACTCTATTTAGAAAAAGAATACAAAAGTATAATAAAAAAATCGGAAATTGAAACAACAATCTACTAAGAACCTAGGAAAAATCGTTATTTGCACCTCTTTCTAGGCAATAATGGAGGTATTTGAATCAGCGGACACATGGGCAGCGAAATTTGGAGGCGGTCAATCGGCAAATTGGGCGATGATTCCAACGATGGGCGCGCTACATCAAGGGCATTTATCCTTGATTGAAGCAGCACAAAAAAATGGATATCAAACAGTTGTAAGCATTTTTGTGAATCCGTTGCAATTCAACAATACTTCAGATTTAGAGAAGTATCCTAGGCATTTGGACAATGACCTTGCTCTATTGGCAGGGGTGGGTGTAGATGCTGTATGGACTCCCAATATCGACACCATTTACCCAGCTGATTTTACAGAAATCGCGTTGGATTTGGGAATTTTGAATCAGATTTTTGAAGGATTGCATCGACCGGGGCATTTTAATGGCGTGGTTCAGGTGTTAAATCAGTTGTTTTCTGTGATTCAACCGAAGGCTGTTTTTTTTGGCCAAAAGGATTTGCAGCAGTGTTTGGTAGTAGAAAAATTGCTCGCGGAATATTTCCCAGAAATCAAATATTTTAGGGTTGCAACGCTCAGAGCCCCATCGGGTTTGGCATTGAGTTCTCGCAACGAACGTTTATCATCAAAAGGAAAAGAATTAGCGGCGGAGATCTATTCTTCGATGCTACGAATTAGTAAAAGTTTAGAAAATTGCGAGGACGTTCAAGAACAGGAATGCGCGCGATTGAAGCAGTTCGGGTTTGAAATAGAATATTTGGAATGGGTTTCATTGCCCAATATGGAAAAGGCCAAATTACACGACCTAAACGCCATGGAGGGCAATGCGGCCAATAATGCAATCACCACAGATACCGCAGTTGTTTTTGCGGGCAGTTTGGAAGGTGTTCGGTTAATCGATAACCTGCTTATTCCTTAGTTTTTGATAATCCGGGTTTGATAAACCGCAGTACCGTCAACTAATTTCAAAGTATAAATTCCATTGCTCCAAGCATTTGCATCGATGGTTGATTTTCCGGCGTTCATCGTGCTTGTGCAAACCACTTTGCCCATCACATCGGAAACTTCGTAATGCATCGCTTGGTTGGCAGCAACATTTAACACCAACTGGAATTGATTCGTACTTGGATTTGGGTAAACAGAAACCATAGCATCCGGACCGTTCAACAGAGAAATGGCAGCGACTTCAGTACCCTGCGCATAGGCTTTCTTCAACGCATCGTTCACCAAAATAGTTCCGCCGTTGTCGATCAAAGTTGTGTTGTCAATAAACATCCCAACAATGTGCATCTTGTTCATATTCCAAGAACCATCCATCGGAAAAGTGAAGTTGTGTACGAAGCTCGCGCCCTTGCTTGCGCTGCTACCGAAGGCATTGGGTAAACCCGCAAAAGTTGGAGCAATCGCTCTTCCTACGTGGTCGTAAACCATTTGAGATGCAGGTACCGGATTTGGCAATTTTTCAAAGCCACCCATCACACCGCTTGCACCGCCAGCATAAGCATTGGATTGGTTGAAGCCAGAAGTAGTTCCGCGAACATCGTCCTCAACAATCGCACAAGCAATTCTGAAATCACCAGAAATATCAGACTCCAAAGTTGTTTTTACACTCACATTCATCACCTTAGTGACATCGTCATACTTGGCAGCAATGTCAAGAATCCCCCTTGGTGCAGTTTGTATACGTTTGATAAAGTCCCCGCCCATCGCAGATGGATCCATTTTGGTCCCGCGATCTACCAAAGCACTAGGGTAGCCACTGATTTTTGAGGCCATGCCCGCATCGTAGTAACCATTCATCATTGGGTCGTTGTTGTGCACTGCGATGCCTTGGAAAAAGCCATCGTATTTTTCTGTCATAGTATTTAAAGCGACAGCGCCTCTGGGGCACCATTGACACCAAGTACCGGTTGCTTCTTCGCCAATTACAACTTTGCCTTTTGCTGGAACTACGGGGTCAATTGTAATCGTTTTGCTGTTGTCCGATGCATTGTCGTCTGCGGAACCGTTTATTGTTGTAACGCTCGCAACGACATCATTTTTGCCTGCTACGATCGATAAAGTGTTCGTCATTGTTGCAGTGTATAAGCCACCCGCCGCGATGCTCAAGCCAGTCAACTTTTTGGTATCGGTATTTCCATTGTATTTAACACTCACATCGGCATCTGTAATGATGGTAGTTCCGAGATTTCTAATTTCTATGGTTGGCAAAACTTTAGCGCCTGCCAAAAATCCCACAACGCCGCCAATGTAGGTTGCGCTAGCATTTTTAGTGGTTGAAGTATAGGAGGTGTAGGTGGTTGAAACATCGTCCACATAAAAGGAACTTCCGTTGATTGGAAACAAATCCATGGCAGCAATGGCGCGGGTGGCGTTTTGAAAACTTCCCACTTTTACCGCATCCAAATAAACGTCCCAAGTGTTGGTGTTTAGATCAATTTTTAACTCAAAATCAAACCATTGACCTTGGTTGTAATTCACACTAATTAGGTTTCCTGCAATGGCGTTGTTGATCTGCAAGGTTTTGTCGATGTTAAAATACACATCTATCGTATAACCCTTGCCCCAAGTTGTTTGCTCTTGAAGATTGAAATATGCGTTTTTACCTGCATCCACATTCATGGCCATTTTCAAACTGAAGGTACCCGTGTTTTTTGCACCTCCAAAGGGAAGAACCAAATCAATGGGCCCGCCGTTAGCCGCTGTACTCTGAAAATATAAGCTGTTGCTTCCGCTTTTTGCTTTGGTAGAAGTGACCTTTACGTCGTCCGCACCACCATTAGGGCTGCCCCAAGTTTCCCAAACAGCACTGGTCGCTGCGAGATTATCTCCTGATTTGTAACTGTCAAAATTGTCGCTAAATGTTTGCGCCTTTGATACCGAACTCGCCAAAAGGACACCCAATAGAATGAAGTATTTTTGTTTCATAATTATTCTTATTTTTCAAATATAGGAATTTGAACCTTGTAAATAGTTTTCTAGAAAGACGATGCCAACTTTTTGGTGTTTTCTATATTTGATATTTTATCGTTAATCCAAACCTATTTTTGTTTTTCATAGACGATGGGGATCAACGCCAAATTTCGCAAAGGTATTTTTACAAGAATCGAAGGATGGCTGCTGTTGTTTTTTTTGATTCAATGTATTGGCATTACCGATCCGCCGTTGGAAATCGGCCATAATTGGAGGCAGGTCCTAACCAATATGGTTTCTAGAAATTATTACGAGTCGGGAATGGATTGGCTCTACCCCAGAATTGATATCGCCGGAGAGAAATCGGGGATTACAGGAGCTGAATTTCCAATCATGAATTTTCTTATTTTCCTCTGCTTTAAAGCCTTTGGTTTTGCCCATTGGTATGGCAGATTGATTAATTTGTTGATGGTAGTTTGGGGTGTGTTTCGATTTCACAAAATGACCAAGGTTTTATTCGATGAGCGTGTCGCCAACTATGCTGCCTCGTCTTTGATGGCTTCCGTTTGGTTTTCCATTTCCAGAAAAATCATGCCCGATACTTTTGCCGTTTCACTCGTTATCATCGGATTGAGTTATTGGGTCCAATATTGCATCGAAATAAGATTTAAGGATTGGATATTGGGTGTCATTTTTATTTGCTTGGGGGTGCTGAGTAAGATACCTTCGGCGTGTTTGGTGGCCGCGTTGCTTCCGATGGTTTGGATGAATCAAATTCAACAAAAAACAAAAATCTTGATTTTTATGGGGGCGTTTTTGTCGATGTTGCCCGCCATTCTCTGGTATTTCCATTGGGTTCCCTACATAAATACGTTCGGATACCCGTGGTTTATTTCCAAAGGATTAGTAGAGGGTATTCGGGAAATTCTTCCGCTATGGCGATTGTTATTGGAGAAGTTTTATTTCACCAGTTTTTATAGTTTTCTTGCCCTGGCCGCGATGATTTACGGCATTGTTGTCTGCGCTGTTAAACGCGACAAAGCCTTTTGGATTGGAGTGGCTTCAGTTACTTTGGTGTTTGTTTTTTACATGGTAAAAACGGGGTCAGTTTTCCCCCAGCATACCTATTACGTGATTCCATTTGTGCCTGTAATGTGTTTGTTTGTAGGCTTTGGCTTGAGTTCCTTAACGAGATTCCGTTTTGGAAATAAGTTGCCAAACGCGCTGATCTTTTTGATTATTTTAGAAGGGGTATCAAACCAAATGCACGACCATTTTATCAAAAAAAGTGAAATGTACAAACTCACCTTAGCATCGGAGGTGAGTCACCATATACCCAAATCGGATCTTGTAATTATTAACTCAGGCGTGAATCCACAGGAATTGTATTTCTTGCACAGAAAGGGTTGGGTTGCTTTGAATGAACAAGTTTTAGATATCAATCAAATGAACGCGTGGATCAAGAAGGGTGCGAAATATTTGGTATTTAATAAATCCAGTTTTAAGAATTGGGTGACATTGGACATCATCGAATCGAGCGTAACCCCAAACTTTGAAATGGTTTTTGAGAATGAACATTACGCGCTCTACAAATTGCCATCGGATCATATTGAATGATCGATAGAGTGTTTGATTTTCTATACGATGCGGGGAACATGCTTTTTTGCGTCGTCAAAAAATGGTAATCTTGAATCAAATAAAAACGATATGAATTCTGCACTTAGTATTTCAAAGAGACTCTCATTCGCAATAGTATCAGCGACATTAATTTTTGGCTTTGGATCTTGCAAAAAGGAACCTGTAAAGTCGATGCCAGGACCGGGAGAATATTTGAATTCTAAGGTTGGTTCCAACTGGAGTTATGCTACCACGGGTACATCGAGCAGCGATTGGACGGTGAAAGTGGAAGATTCTACGGCTCTTTATTTATCGAACACTTTTCAAATGTATAAGACCAATACTGCCGGTGTTATCAGCCGAAACTACTATCGTTACAGCAAGGGAAATTACAGTGTTTTGGTTTTGGATGCCGATGGTGCGACCCAAGAAATTGTTTATTTAAAGGATTCAATGCAGACCGGTAAAAAATGGTCGAAGTCGATTAAGGGATTGGGCGGAATTTTTAAGCAGTACAATTACGAAGTCATCGAAACGGTCTCTAAAACGGTTGGAAGTAAATCGTTTGAGAATGTTGTTCATATTCGTTTAAACATCCCATCGTTGGGTTATACATCGGATGCTTATTACGCGCCAAAAGTGGGTTTGGTGATGGTAGATGATGACTATGCCTCGAGTGGAAACACGTACCACACGGAAATCAAATCGTATGATTTGAAATAAGTAAATTTGGTAGCCCCGACGAGAATCGAACTCATATCAAATGTTTAGGAAACATCTATTCTAATGTATTTTCATAAAACATTGATAATCAATGTATAAAAACGAAAAAAGTGTGTTAAAACATCAACACACTTTTCATTTTCAGCACAAATTCAGCACAAATTATCCCATTAGTGCTTTCTGTATTTTGTACTGCTGGTTTATCTCCGATACTGTCTTTATTGAACCTGATTTTGGATGTCTTCCATTGATGTACACCAATGTGGTTTTTTCACTTTTATGTGCCAATACCTCCTGAATTTCTCTGATATTATATCCATTTTCACAAAGTTGGTTAGCATAACAATGTCGTGGAGAATGTCCCGATAGTTTTGGAAATCCAAACTCATCACAAATTCGTTTCAATGCATTATTATGACATTGACGTGCATTATGTGCTAATTGGTTTTGTCTTGAATTGAATTTGGTTGTATCTCCCATCACACTTTTGAAATCGGTCATTCGTAATCTTGGGAATACAAAATCTTCTTCCAATTGACCTATGCTTTTGATGAAGACATCAATGATTTGTGCTTCAACAATTCGTGACAACTCTAAAAGTGCTTTAATCCTTGTGGTTGATTTTTTATATTCGGTTAGTGATTCATTGAGGTGTTGCTGAAAATCATTAAACCCGTTCACCTCGTACATCCAATTGCGAATGATTGGAATCAACTTTTTCATTAAATCAGCTGAAATTGAGATGTTTGAGAAGTTGAATTGTTTGAATGAATCAGATAGTTCTTTTTGATACTTGAATTCCAAAAGTTGTATCAGTTCCAAAGTGTATGGTATTTTCAAGTGAACTCGTTGTTTGTTCGTTTGAATAACCAAGTAATCTTTTTTGAAACTCTTATTAGTAAGTAACAAGACGTCATATACTCTCAACCCCCCACTTAGGTATTGAAACATAAAAACAGACTGAGCGAGTTTTTGGGATGGATTTAGTCCTGTAACTTGGGAAAACTGAATTATTTGTTCCTGGCTCATTACAATGGCTGGTTTGGATGATTTTTTTGGTAGGTCGGTGAGTAGAATATTTGTATTGATGGGATATTGGGTTTCACTCATACTATTCCAGTATTCAATTTCACGTGCGAATGCCTTAACTGAATCTATAAATGATGTATCTGACTTTGATTTTTTCGGATTTTTTCGGTTTATCCGTAAGCCAAGTTTTATTTTTCTCAGAATCTCAGGATTTCTAAGTTCATTGATGGTGAGTGTTGTTCTTTTTAATTCGTTTTGAATGACCCAGTCAATGTTGTTTTTGTAAATTCTGTATTTCCCTTTACTTATTTCTCTAACCGATTGAGATTCTTTTATTCTATTCTCTATAAAGGATATTAAATCAATACTTTCATCCCCGAAATAAACACCTTTGGTTTGAGCCTTGGTTGTACTCAATATGTCGTTTATGGCCTTCTCAAATTGAATTTTGTTTGGATATGTATTCTTGACCCAGTTCTTTTTGTGGTCCCATTCACTAACGGGAATAGTAATTTTTGTAGATTTCCTAACTGGTATTGGTGTGCCGTTTAAGGTTGAGGTATAAATGGTAATTCCCTTTTTACCTTTTCTCGAGTAAATGGTAGTTTCGTTCATTTTACAAGCATTGAGCAAAAAATTCAAGCGGCAATGCCCAATTTGAATTTTTCTGTGAGATTGTTTTTTCTTGTTTCAATTATTTCAACTCTAACCCGCTGTATATCTAAGGATAATGCTATTAGATAAGTTTGCAATCCTTCAATAATCGTTAGGTCAGAATCAAGAATAATGGGGGAGTATATCCCATTGTATATGTCCTCCCCATTATTCAAATGATACTCTTCTAATTGACTAAAATTGTATTCTAAACCTTCCGGTGTATTGATTTCCAATATGTTTAGTAATTGAATCAAATTATCA